>JBCDDV010000010.1:0-14600 GCA_039180145.1 Cyanobacteria bacterium P01_G01_bin.49
TCACCCTCAAACTGTTTTAAAAGAAGTCTTGGCTTGGACAAATGGACAACCTTTTTTAACGCAAAAAATCTGTCAGTTAATTCTTAATTCTCAAGAAGATATTCCCCCCAATCAAGAATCACAATGGGTTGAAAATTTAGTGCGATCGCAAATTCTAGAGAATTGGGAATCCCAAGACGAACCAGAACATTTAAGAACCATTCGCGATCGCATTTTACACAATCCTCTCAACTGTCAACAATTATTAAAGCGTTATCAAAACATTTTACATAAAATTGACTGTTCTTCTGTTGATGATCACCTAGAAAAAGAACTAATTCTCTCAGGATTAATTATCAAAAAAGATCAATATCTAACTATTCATAATCGAATCTATGGTGCTATTTTTAATGACGATTGGCTAAAGAGAATTGAAAAAAAGGGGCAGATTGCCCCTTAAAATTTCTGAGATTCTTATTCTGAAAAAATCAGTTAATAACCCCTACATTTGCGATTCAAGACGGGCATAAAAAGTACCACGAATTTTCACATCAACTGCTTCTTTGGCCCCTAAGTCAGTATCAGAAGGCTGTTCACTGGTAAACTTACCAGCAATTTCTCCTGTTTCCTGATCAACTTTAGTCACTTGGAGAGAGAGAGAACCCTTACCAATGGGTGTTTGTTTAACATTAGCGTACTCATCATTATCAGCAGTTGCAGGTAACGCCACCGCATTATCATAACCAGTTGCTAACCCACGACCTTTAGGATCTAAGAAAGTTGCTCCCCGATAGGAAGGAACTTTAAAATCGCCTTCAAAGTCGGTTGAACTGTTGATGGCGGTAAACCCAGACTCAGTTTTACCTGTAAAATTCTTGATGGTAAAGAAGAAAGGTACTTGTTCACCACCCGGTAGTTGAACGGTAACGGGTTGGAAGTCAATGCCACCCTCTTCAAAAAAGGTCAAAACCCCATCGTCACTGACGGTAATTTTGCCATTAATTTGCTCTAGACTAGTGGTATAACGCGTTAATAACTTACCAGGCACATATTCTGCTTCTTGGCGTTTATTAACGGGTTCTTCCTTAACAAAATACTCTTGGGGTTCAAGACATAAGTCTTCAACTTGGTAAGTTTGACCCTTTTCAATGGGAAGGGAACCCCTTGTAAATTCAGAAATTTGGGGACAACTATTAGCTAGTCCGGTATTTAAAATCTCATCGTAGGTTAAATCCTGGGGATTAACCGCATTGGCTGGGCCATCGCTACAAGCTGTAATTAAACCCAGACACATTGCAAGAAAAGCAATAATTAATGCACGAAACCTCATGTTTATCCTCGCTTTGTCAATCTCAAATTAAAATCTCTTGTCCCGATGAATATCACTCGTAAGGGAGATAATACATAGTGTTTTGGGACAAGTTAGGCAATTGCATCGGTATCTACTCTACCAAAATTCGTCACCCCTCTTCCCCCAAACTGAGGAATTCTTTACTCGGCAACTATCCTTTTCTTTAACTTGAACCTCAAAGAAGAGCAAAAATTAGCTATTTAAGTAGTCGGAGAAAATTAAAGTTAATAGTTCAAGTCAATGATACAGAAATGGCAAAAATCAACAATTAACAATGAACAATCTTGACAACTTACTTCAGGTTATTGCCGATGCCAAGTTGTCACCTCTTTAGATTGATCGATTAGAATAATCCCTTGTTCTTTTAACTGATCTCGAATGCGATCGCCTTCTGCATAATTTTTGTTTTTTCTAGCTGCTTTACGCTGTTCAATTAAATTGTCAATTTCTGCATCCGTTAACCCATTACTCGGTTCTGTTTTTAGTTGAGTTTCATCCGCTTCTAACCCTAAAACTTCAGCTAAAACGACTAAAGTATGCCATTGTTTTTGTAAAAGTTCAGAAGAGGTTTCGGTCGTTCCTTGGTGGATTAATAAATTACCTTCCTTACGTAATTCTTTAGCAATTTCAAACAACACAGCCACACCCCCTGCGAAGTTAAAATCATCATCAACCGAGTTTTGAAACCGTTCTACAAACTCAGGTAACAATTCAGGAACATCTCGTTTGAAACCCAATTCTTGACCATATTGCCATCCAAATAATAGCCCTTCCGAAAGAGTATTCCAGCCATTGGTCGCTGCTTGTAACGCCTCATCAGTAAAATCGACAGGTTTGCGATAATGGGCTTGTAAAATAAATAACCGTACCGCCATTGGTTCTATTTTTTCTAACAAATCCCGAATAGTGGTAAAGTTGCCCAAAGATTTAGACATTTTTTCGCCGCCTACTTTGACCATGCCATTATGTAACCAATAACGGGCCAAAGGTTTTCCTGTCACTGCTTCTGACTGGGCAATTTCGTTTTCATGGTGAGGAAAAATCAGATCGCTACCTCCTACATGAAGGTCAATCGTTTCGCCTAGCCTTTCTCGTACCATTGCAGAACATTCGATATGCCATCCAGGACGACCTTTTCCCCAAGGAGAGTCCCAAGACGGTTCTCCAGGTTTGGCCCCTTTCCAGAGGGCAAAGTCTGCGGGATCTTTTTTCTTGCTTGCTTCTGGGTCATCTACACTAACTCTTCCACTGGCCCCTGCTTGTAACTCTTCTAATTTACGTCCTGATAACTTACCATAGCCTTTAAACTGATGCACATTGTAGTAAACATCTCCTTCTGACCCGTAAGCATAGCCTTTTGCTTCTAATTCGGAGACTAAGCGTTGAATGCCATTAAGGGTATGGGTTGCGCGGGGATAGGCATTGGCTTTTTTAACCTGAAGCTGTTCCATATCTTCAAAATATGCCTCGATAAACCGTTTTGACACCGCTTCCATAGTGGTTTTTTCTTTTTTAGCGCGGTTTAAAATTTTGTCGTCAATATCGGTAAAATTTTGAATATAGTTAACCTCATCGCCACGCCATTCTAGATAACGACGTACCAGATCCCAGACAATACAAGTTCTCGCATGACCTAAGTGACAATAATCATAGACTGTAATGCCACAACAATACATCGTAACTTTGCCTTCTTCGATGGTTTTGAAGGGTTCTTTTTTGCGGGTTAAGGTGTTGTAGACGGTTAGAGTCATAATTCAGTTATCAATTATCAGTCATCAGTTTTTTTGTTGTTACTGTTCACTATTGTCAATAAAGTTGCATATTGTTGGCATGACCATCACTTGTCTTGCCCTTCCTGATGGGTTTAACAGTATTGCTCCTTTTATAGATTAAGCGATCACTTCAGAGTTGCCTGATTATCGTAACAATATCTTTTTTAATGAAAAGTTAATCACTCACCTCTAGATAGGTGATTAATTCATCGAGGTAATAAGGACACTCTTGTGGTAAATTCAGATTATATTTTTCTAATACTGTGCGTCTAGCCCTAGCGTAAGGCTTTTTAAGATCAATCTTATTGCGGATAGAATTGGTCAATTTGTCTTCAAGATCATCGATAAAGGCATTAATCTCACACTTCCAATGGTGTCTAGAATAAATCTCAGCAGAGTAATCAAGTTTTAAGCGATGGATAATAATTTGTTTTAAAAGACTATTAACCGCATTGATCTGTTCTTTACCCAAATACTCTATTTCCTCTAATAAATTTTCCCAGTCCAAGGCATCAACGTCACGATTCTTAATTGCCATCGCTTGCTTTTCTAGCCATAAAGGATAGTCGGTTTCATACAACGAGGAAGTGACTGTAACAGGTTCATTCATCGGTTTAACCCCTTATATATAGAACGACAAAAAGATATTATTACCTGTTTCTTTTGTGTTTAGGAGAATTATCTTTATTATTCTTGTTATCTGTATGTTTTGCATACAATTGTAACTGTTTTAATCTTGGTGGTTTTCCTTGAGATATCCATTCTTCTATTGATTTTCCGCAAAATTCACATTCACTACCCTAACCAGAACTGTAATTCATCGCATCAAGAATTATCTCAGATTCGTCTATATTTTCTTCATAGCAGTCATTCATAAATTATTTTTGGCTTAAATAAACTTGTACAATCTCTAAAATGCGATCGCTTGCTTTTCCATCTCCAAAAGGGTTAACAGCATTAGCCATCTTTTCATAGGCTACTTTATCGCTCAATAATTCACTGCTATTAGTAACAATATTTTGATAGTTTGTCCCCACTAATTTAGCAGTTCCTGCGTCCACTGCTTCGGGACGTTCAGTTGTCTCTCGCAGGACTAACACAGGTTTTCCTAAACTGGGGGCTTCTTCTTGCAAACCACCGGAATCAGTTAATAATAAATAACAGCGTTGAATAGCCCCGACTAATTCTCCATAGTCCAAGGGTTCGGTCAAAAATACTCTGGGGTGGTTCCCTAATGCTGCTTGAATGGGTTCTCTCACTGTCGGATTGCGGTGCATTGGTAATAATAAAGCCGTATCGGGAAATTTATCTAAAATAAGCTGAAAACTTTTGAGAATGTCTTGTAAGGGTTCTCCCCAATTTTCTCGTCGATGAACGGTAGCCAATAGCACCCGATATTGATCCCAGTTTAATTCTTTAACATCGCAATTGGGCTGTTTTTCTGCTACGGTCAATAAGGCATCAATCACGGTATTGCCTGTTAAATGAACTTCTCCCGTGACTCCCGAATGTCCCAAATTTTCTACAGCGAGTTTAGTCGGGGCAAAATGTAACTGGGTAAGTTGAGAGATTAAGCGGCGGTTAGCTTCTTCGGGATAGGGGTTATAAATATTGTCTGTTCTTAATCCTGCTTCGACATGACCAATGGGAATTTTTTGATAAAAAGCGGCTAAAGTTGCTGCAAAAGCAGTGGTGGTATCCCCTTGAACAATGACACATTGGGGCTGTATTTCTTGAAAAATAGCTTCTAACCCTTGTAAACTGCGATAGGTAATGTCTGTCAGAGTTTGCTGGGGCTGCATAATGTTTAAGTCTTGGTCAGCCGTGATATCGAACAGTTTCATCACCTGTTCTACCATTTCTCGATGCTGTCCCGTTAACACCACATAGGTATTAAATGCCTCTGACTGACGAAACTTTTTGATCACAGGGGCAAGTTTTATGGCTTCGGGACGAGTTCCCAGGGTGATACAAACTTTGTAAGGGGCTGAAGTCATGGAGAAAAGAGTTGAAGACTTGATTTATTTTACAAGGTTAGGGGTTTCGGTGTTAGAAAAAAGGCTTAGAGGCGATCGCCTCTCAACTAAATGACCATTATTGAGATCACGACTCTTTAATCTCTTGTGATCATTGCTGATAGTCCATCTCTTCAGGATTTTCCACGCGATCCACAAAGAGAGTACCATTGAGATGATCGAGTTCGTGCTGAAAAATTCTGGCAACAAAATCTGTAAATTCTTGATGGCGTAATTTACCCTGACGATCAAAATACTCTACTGCGATCGCTTGGAATCTCGGTACTAACCCCCTAACCCCCAGAACACTCAAACATCCTTCCCAACCTTTCACTGTTTCCTCTGAATGGGATAGCAAACGAGGATTGATCATAACAGTGGGTTCCATCAAAGGTGCATCAGGATATCGGGGGTTAGGATGGGAACAGACCATAAATAAGCGATAAGATTGAGAAACTTGTGGGGCAGCAATACCGACACCTTTAGCATTTATGGCAGTGTTCAATAATGCGTCAATGAGTCGCTGTATGTTTTCATCAGTGATATTAGTTACAGGCTGAGCCAGTTGTCGTAACATGGGATCACCTAATTGGGCAATTTCTAACCTAGGGGTTGTCATCAGTTTTCCTCAATCTTGAGAAGCCATTTATTTATTATGACTGTTTTCTTTTCTCATGGGACAAATAAATTCTCACTAAGCTGATATAATTTGACGACTATCCTCTCTTATACCCTAACTATTATTTTTGTATTTTTTTAAGTATTTTCTTTATTGTTGTTGGGATAGTTTTAATTTTTATTTACTATAATCAACCAGGAAATTTTCGATTTTTTGACTGTGATAATGACTATCTCTGCTCAATATGTTTGGAATCAAGTCGTTGATCGACTTAAAATCAGATTAACTCCGACGGCCTTTGATACTTGGATTGCTTCAGCAACCGTTGAAGGATGGCAAGACAATTGTTTAATTATTCGAGTAGAAAATCCTTTTGTTCTTAATCATTTAAAAAAAACTTATCAACCCATAATTGCTGAAGAAGCCGCAGAAGTAATGGGATATTTTGTGGAGATTCAATTAACGACTTCTCAGCCCAAAAATGTAGCAATTGTTAAAGGAAAAGATGCCGCTCAATTATTTTATCAATCTAACCATCACGTTGATAATGAGTCACCAAAACGCAGTCAATTAAACCCTCGTTATACTTTTTCTCGGTTTGTTGTTGGCCCTACTAATAGAATGGCTCATGCAGCTTCTTTAGCGGTGACAGAATCCCCAGGAAGGGAGTTTAACCCTTTATTTTTATGTGGAGGTGTTGGATTAGGAAAAACTCATTTAATGCAAGCGATCGCCCACTATCGTCTTGAATTGTACCCTGATGTTAATGTTTTCTATGTTTCTACTGAACAATTTACCAATGATTTAATTGCTTCTATTCGTCAGGATAGCATGGAAAAATTTCGAGAACATTATCGCAAAGCAGATATTTTATTAGTCGATGATATTCAATTTATTGAGGGTAAAGAATATACTCAAGAGGAATTTTTTCATACATTTAATACTTTACATGAAGCAGGGAAACAAGTCGTCATTGCCTCTGATCGTCCCCCAAAACGTATCCCTAGTTTACAAGACAGATTAGTATCTCGTTTTTCTATGGGATTAATTGCTGATATTCAGGTTCCAGATCTAGAAACAAGGATGGCAATTCTTCAAAAAAAAGCAGCTTATGAAAATATGCGTCTGCCTCGTCCTGTTATTGAATATATAGCGACTCATTACACCTCAAATATTCGAGAATTAGAGGGCGCACTAATTCGAGCAATTACCTATATTTCTATTTCTGGTTTATCAATGACAATTGAAAATATTGCTCCTGTTTTAAATCCTCCACTCGACCAAATTTCTGTTTCTCCAAAAATAATTATCAAAGTTGTCGCAGAAAATTTCAAGTTATCGGTAGAAGATTTAAAAGGAAGTTCTCGCCGCAGAGAAATTAGTTTAGCTAGACAAATCGGTATGTATTTAATGCGTCAGCATACAGAGCTTAGTTTGCCAAGAATTGGAGAAGAATTTGGTGGCAAAGACCATACCACTGTTTTATATAGTTGTGATAAAATTTCAAAATTACAACAAAAAAATTGGGATTTATCTCAACAATTATCGGAACTAAGTGATCGAATTAATTTAGCTAGTCGCAATAAAGAAGGATAGAATAACACCCATAAAATTTCGATATTTATGGCAACCATTGGGGACGAAATCCAACTAAAGGTAACTCTTTTAATTCTGCTTGACTATTAGCATTATTAGTCATCGGCGGAATTAATAACCATAATTGTCCTCCAACAATTGCTTCACCAGAATTACTGGTTAATTTATCCGTTAAAGTTGGATCATCGCTAGTTATCACCTGATCGAAAATTAAAGCTAACCCATCAGGCGATAAACCAATTTTGATATCTTGATAATCTGTTAATTTTGCCAGAGGAATCACTTGTTCCGTTTTGATGTCGAATTTGGCAAAATAAGGCTGTTCTTGATACTCTTCCCCCGGCAATAATTCTGTTAACAAACAATATAATTGGCTTCCCATAGGGGTAAATTGACAATCAATAATTGATCCTTCTGTGTTAAACAGTTCTTTTTGTATGCCTTGATTATTCACATAAAATAGCGATCGCGTGTATCGGAGATCGGCATCATTGGTATTAAAGTCCACCATGGCTGCGGCATCTCCTGTAGGACTAAAACTTAATAATTGACCAAACTTTGGTAGAAAGTCCAAAGGTTCGGCTCCTGATTTTAAGGGTAAAATGCCAATACCTTCACCCCTGGCTACTGCTAGGGTTTGACTATCGGGTGCTATCTCAAATTGTCCCCCTGTTACCTTTAATCTTTGGGGTTTTTCATCTTCTTTGACCATCCATAAATCAAAGTCAGCAGGGTTTTCACGGTTGACCCGTTGTACGACAACAATTTTGCCATCAGCAGATAGATCAAACTGATTATTCTGATAAGTCTCATTATCTAAAATCTTTTGGATCTTTCCGGCTGAATTATGGCTGGCATCTTCAACCCCATTATTAACCCCTGTTGTCACTGTATAAAGTTGCAATTTTCGTAAGCCATCAATCCCCATTCCTTGATCAGCAGCCGATAATAAAATGCGATCGCCCTGGGGATAAAACTCGAAATTCATCACCACTAAATTAGGTGGTGTCAAGATACGTTTAGTTTGCTGAGTAATATTATAAAAAACTAATCTTCCTTCTTCTTTTCCTTTGGTGCCAATATAAGCCAAAGCGCGATCGCGACTCTGAAAGGTTCCTACAAAAGATTCCATCACCTGTCCGGGTTTACCTTCTTGTCGAAACCTCTCCTTGGCATCCCTTAGCTGTACCTCATAGGTTTGTCCATAGGGAATAGGGGTTTCTAGAGTATAAGCGAGTTTTCGTCCAGCCCAACTAAATTTACCAGGAAGGGGTGGATTGATGACCAAATTTTTTTCAACACTTTTTTTATCCATTGGTCGATCAAAGGTCAAAATAAAAGCCCGATCTTTTGCGCCAATTTGTTGTTCTTGCCAACTAAAATTGTCAACTTGGGGCCCTTTTCGTAAAAAACAATTAGTGCCACATACTTTGTCCCCAATAATCAGACCGCCAATGATTACACTCAATGCGCCAATAAGAAATACAGACACTTTATCGATGGGTTCTTGTAATGGAAGTTTGTTAAGCATTTTAGGAGTTTAGGAGTTCGAGAGTTGGAGAGTTCGGGAGTTCAGGAGTTCAGAAGTTTAGGAGTTCAGGAGTGTAACATCTTTAATAACCATAGGGATCATCAGGGGTGGGAATCGTTTTTATTGACTCAGCAGATAAGACTAACTGACGTTTTTCGGCAGGGGTTTCTTGCATGGTTTGGCTATCAATGGCTAGGGTTTCAGTCATCATTTCTCCTTCTATTTCTAGCCAACTATCAGGCGGATAATTGCTGCGATCGCGTTCTAATTTCACAGGAAGTCCTACCGGATAAGCATCAACAGCACAACAAGTGAGGACAAAACGACTTAAAAAGAAATAATCGTCAGGAAGAATAGGAGCATGGACGACAAACCCAGTTATTTTTGCTTTTTGTCCCTGATATGCATCGGGTTCAGGATAAGCATTAAGAGTTCTTATCCATTCAATCAGAGATCTTTCTTCGGGTTTGACATTGGTACTAAAACTTTGAGTTTGAGTTTGAGTAACTGGTAATGATTCGGAAATTCCGCGTTGCAGAGCTACTTGACTATCAAAAATAGTGGGGGGGATGATAAAACCGACAATCGCTGTTACAACTAAGAGACTACTACCCCATCCTGGGGGAAAAATAGTGATGTGTTGAACTGTTTCTGTACGCTGAGATTTCTGTTTGAGGGTTTTATACCATAACCAAGCTTTCACACCCCCCAAAAGTAAGAGAAGGATACTGGTGACAAAAACAAGCCAAAAATAATTGGGATGGATCAGCAATTTTAGTTGCCCACTCACCCAATATTTAAAGAGTAACACGCCCCAGATAATGATTGCTAATACGTCTAAACCTGGCAACAGTATGAGTTTCAGCTTACGGGAGGGTTGGAGTCTGGATAATAAATTCATGGGCATTGACTGTCCTCAACATCATCGTTATTTCAGTTAGAAAAAGTAACTATGACATAAGGCCAAAATAAAGGTTAATTGCGCCGCTAGTGCAAAAAGATAGATAATTATTCTGGGTTTGAAAATTGAAAGCAATAAACCGACTGCTTTAATGTCAATCATGGGGCCAAACACCAGAAATGCTAATAGAGAACTGGTGGTAAAAGTTGAGGCAAAAGATAAGGCAAAGAATGAATCAACGGTTGAACAGATAGAGACAATTCCGGCTAAAAGCATCATTGCTATGATAGAGCTAATGGTGCCTTGTCCCAAATTTAAAACGATTTCACGGGGAATAAAAACCTGAACGCCAGCAGCGATCGCGCTCCCAATAATAAGCATCCCCCCCAACTCTCGTAACTCTTGGGTAACATTTTCAATAAAGAGCTTTACTCGGCGCATAGACTCTGGTGAGCTAGTTTTTGTCAGGGTTAAGGTAGCAGTAGACATATCGTTCATTCTGATAGGACTTTCCCCTTGTCCGAGTAAAAAGGTTCCTGACTCTAATAACTTTGAACTTAATTGACCTTTTCTAGGGGAACAAGACGATTTGGGTTGGCGGGATAATACGGAGATCCGTTGCGCTAACAAGGGATGTAGCATAGAGCGGGGATCTTTTTGGACACTAAAAATACACCCAATGGTAATAGCAATTATCAGGGAAAATATTATCCGAAAAACAACGATTTGGGGTTGGTCTCGGAAGGCTACCCAAGTTGACCAGATCACAATGGGATTAATTGTTGGAGCCGCCAATAAAAAACCAATCGCTGCTGAGTTGGGGAGTCCCTGCATGAGAAACCGTCGTGCTACTGGAACGTTGCCACACTCACAAACTGGGAAAAGAAAGCCGATACAACTTCCAGCGATCGCTCCTAACAAAGGATTTTTGGGAAGAGTCGCAATTAATTTTCGCTCATCAATCAACAGCAGTAAAGCACTCGATAGAGAGACTCCTAAGAGGAGAAAGGGAAAAGCTTCTACCAGCAGACTAAGAAATAATGTAAAGGCGTTGTGTAGTTGGTTCATCATACCGTTTGCACGATCAGGCTGGCTAGAGTTTTATAGACGTAACTCAAGGGCATAAAGTTCTTATTTTACACGCCTACACCTTCTTGATCATACGACTAAGTTGGCTAGCACTAGTTGAGATACCCACTACGTTTTTTACTTAGGACAATGAATTTCGGTTTAAAAGGAGCGGGAAATAAAGAACCCACAAATGTCCTAAGATATTTGCCTAATACTATGGCTTAATGTTTTCTTAACAAAACCAGATTAGGTTCTCATGATACCTAAAGACATTGACGCTCAATTCCATTCAATTTCCAAGCTCCTTGGTTTCTAATGGGCGAAATCCAATATCTGGAGTGGCATTTTGGACAAGTCAAAATAGCAGCTAACTCAGCTTGACTGTGAAGAATCAGTCCATGATTTCCACAATCAGGACAGGTATCTAATGCTAGTGATGCCCACAACTTGAGATTAACTTTAAATCCAATCTTATTCATAACATTGTCCTCAAAAGTAACCAATACTCTATCCGAGAATAGCTGAACAAAATAGATGATGTCAGTCCCATGTTAAGGAGAAGTTAATACAAAAAACATAGAAACAAGGGGAAATCATTAAGGGGGAAGATTTTTAATCTAAAACTGTTAAACCTTGTAGATAATCATTGAGTTGACGATCATGATCGTGACTCAGATCTCCTCTTGGTAACGCCTCAGGGGAAAAGGCTTGAACTTCTAGCACTTCTAAGGTGTCTTGAACTGCCATTGTTCCCGTCGCATCCGCTTCAATTAAAATAGAAATAGAATGAATTCTTGGGTCTCGATCAGGAGCAGAATAAACCCCCACTAAACGTCGAATTGCGGTCAATTCTAATCCAGTTTCTTCCCTTAATTCTCGCCTGGCTGTTGTTAATAGGTCTTCTCCCCAATCAACAATTCCACCAGGTAATCCCCATTGTCCCGTATCCTGTCGTCGAATCAACACAATACGTCCATCAGCCAGAATAGGAATGATCGTTGCACCTGTAATAGGATGACGAAAGATAACGCCTATTACGGTTCTCACATATCGCCACAATTGACCCATATTTGTTGTTAAATAGATTACTTGAAGGTCAGCGGGCTAATTATAACAAGAGTGGGGAAGTAGGAGAAAGCTTATTTTTTGGCGTTTTGATTAATCCCATTTTTCATCAACACTTGGTTAAGTTTATTGTTGATGGTTATGGTTCATTGGTTCCTGATGTTTCCTCAGCCCTCATCCTCCTCATCTTCTATCCCGAACCAAGGTTATGGGATAGATTTTTGATGCCTTGCCCTGACGAAAAATCGCCATCAATGAATTTGCAGACAGACTCTAAATTCCCATAACTTGTGAACTTAGGATAACTCTATTTGTTGTTTAGCCCTTGCAATAGCCTGACGAATTTGCTCAAATCCTGTTCCACCATAACTATTCCGGGCAGCAACTACCTGTTTCGGGGCGATCGCTTCATAAATATCTGCTTCAAATTTGGGATGTAAGTCTTGCCATTCTTGTAAGGTTAAATCCTTGAGTAATTTACCGGCTGCTAGACTGGTCTTAACAACTTTCCCGACTAAATTGTAAGCCTCACGGAAAGGAACCCCTTTGGCAGCTAAATAGTCAGCTACATCTGTCGCATTAGAAAAGTCTTCATTTACCGCTTGGGCTAATCTTTCTTGGCGAAACTTGATCCCTTCTCCTAATAAAATAGTCATGGCTTCTAAACAACCTTTAACGGTTTTTACCCCGTCAAAAATCCCTTCTTTGTCTTCTTGAAGGTCTTTATTATAAGCTAAGGGTAATCCTTTCATCAGCACTAACATTCCCTGTAAATGCCCGAAAACCCTTCCTGCTTTTCCTCTGACTAATTCTGGCACATCAGGATTTTTCTTTTGAGGCATAATACTTGATCCAGTGGCACAACTATCGGTTAGACTAATAAACCCGAATTCTTGAGAAGACCAAAGAATCATTTCTTCGCTCAAACGGCTGAGATGCACCATAATCAAACTAGCTGCATTAAGAAATTCAATGGCAAAATCTCGATCGCTTACCCCATCCAAACTATTGCCATAGACTTCTTCAAATCCTAATAATTCGGCACTGTAATGGCGATCAATGGGAAAAGTTGTCCCAGCTAAAGCACCAGATCCCAAGGGTGATATATTGGTGCGGTGATAAATTTCTCCTAAACGTTCCCAGTCCCGTTGTGCCATTTGAAAGTAAGCTAATAGATGGTGAGCGAGACTAATGGGTTGGGCCCGTTGCAGGTGGGTATAACCAGGGACTAATGTTTCTATATTTTCTTGAGCATGGGTGAGTAAAACCTGCTGAAATTCCCTGATTTGCTGACGAATTTGGCTAATTTGATCTCGTAAATAAAGACGAATATCTGTTCCCACCTGATCGTTACGCGATCGCGCAGTATGTAGTTTTTTACCCACATCCCCTACTAATTCCGTTAACCGTCTTTCTACAGCAAAGTGAATGTCTTCTTGGTCGATTCCTGGGGTAAAATTGCCCTCACGGTATTCTTGACGAATTTGTTCTAACCCATTGACTAATTGTTGGGCTTCTTCATCGGAGATAATACCAGTTTTGGCTAGCATTTTGCCATGGGCAATTGAACCATTCAAATCATATTCGATCAGTTCGATATCAAAGATAATACTAGCGTTAAAGTAAACGATCGCCGGATGTAAACTTCCTTCAAAGCGATCGCTCCAAGTTTTTTGTTGTGTCACAGTCAACCCTTTTTGTAATTAATAATGTGATGGCCTCAAGTTAGAAGGACGTAAAACTCCGAAACATATAGCCAAGGACAAATCCTATCCCTAATGCCCAAACTTGACCAGATTGTATAAAATTTGCCCAAGATCTTTGAATATTTCCTAGCAAGTCCGGATCTTCAATTTGTTGAGCGAATAAATGACTCAACTCAATCAAAGGGCTATTGAGTAAGGACAAATGCTCTGGCCCTGGAAATAGGATAAGAATGTCTAGAGAGTTAATAGGTTCACATAACAGCATAAGCTAGCTCTTGTTGTAACAATAACTTACTCCGATGATTTTACCTGCATTACGACTAAAGTCATATCATCACTGTTATTATTTCCTGAACCAATAAATTTTTCGACTTGTTCAAATAAATAATTAAGAATCTCTTGAGGATTTTCGTACTGTTCACATCCTTCTTTAAAGACTGTGATTAAATTTTCTTCATCAAAGCGATGACCCTTTTGATTAACTGCATCGGTAAAGCCATCTGTGTAGTAGAGAATGGTATCGCCAGGAGATAATTGAATGTGATCATCTTCGTATTCCGAATCAGGATCTAAGCCAATTAACATTCCCTCTGTATCTAATTTTTTCAGGGTTTGCGTCGCTTTTTGCCATAAGAAAGGCGGATTATGGGCAGCATTGCTGTAGGAAAGACGACGAGTTTGGGGATTATATTCTGAATAAAATAGAGTAACAAAACGATGAGAGTTGTCCAAATCAGCATACATCACCCGATTGAGATGTTGAAGAATTTGGGCCGGAGAATGACGGTTTAGGACTTCTGCTCTCAACATTCCCCTGGTCATGGTCATAATTAACCCTGCGGGAACGCCTTTTCCCATAACATCGCCGATAACAATACTCCAAGGGACACAAGTGGCAGGATCTCCCTGTTTAATTGCTTGATCTTGACGCAGTTGATCGTAGTTAGTGGGAATAGGCGTTCCCGCAGGGTTAATTATGACCATGACCAGGGGA
>JBCDDV010000011.1:0-14085 GCA_039180145.1 Cyanobacteria bacterium P01_G01_bin.49
CTTCCTAGAAACTCCACATCACTCAACTCAAACAGTGAATTAACGCAACTAAAAACTGCTACTTATCATCGTGAACCACTCCACCGCTAACGGAAAACCACACAAAGACCCTCATCATCATCCTTTTTTTCTGCGAGACGATCTTGAACCCTGGCAGCATCCCCCGTTTTATGAACCTCATCTAAACCTAGAACCTTGGCAGCAACGTTGGGAAAGAGGGAAGTCCCTACGATTAAAGACCCCCAGGCAAGCTCATAGTGGTTGGGAACCTGCCTTAAATCGTCCTGACCCCATAAACCTCATTATCAATACAAATAAGGGTCGTCAAGCTCATTTAATTCCGATTCGTATGGGAAGAATGTCCGCCTCTCCTTTTACCTTTTTGAGAGGGTCAGCCGCCGTTATGGCCTGGGATCTTGCCCATACTCCCGTATCTGGTATTCAAGTCTTAGTCGATGGAGATGCCCATCTCAATAACTTTGGACTCTATGGAACCCCTCAACGTACCGTCGTTTTTGATCTTGATGACTTTGATGAAGTCACTTATGGGTCATGGGAATGGGATCTCAAACGCTTAGCCGCTAGTGTCAATGTAGCAGGGAGAGAACAGGGACTAGATCAAAGTGATCGCCAGCAAGCAGTCATGGCTTGTGTTGCCGGATATAAAGAGAATGCAGCCCATTTGAAGCAGTTACGAGTGTTAGAAGTCTGGTATTTACATCATTATCCAGGGAAAACAACCCCTGTCTTTAAACCGAATAAAAAGACCCAAAAAATCTTAAAAAAAGCCGTTACCAAAGCCCGAAAAAGCACTAACATTCACTTACTCAAAAAATTAGCTCATCGTACCGTAGAAGGAACTTGGCGTTTTACCGATAATGCGCCTATTTTGAAACGTACGGATGAGGAAACAGCCCAAAAAGTAGTCCATAGCTTGATCGCTTACGCGGAAACCTTATCCCCTGAACGCCGTTATATGTTTCAACGGTATCGGGTGGTAGATGTCGCCCATCGGGTTGTGGGAGTCGGCAGCGTGGGGTTACGTGCCTATTTAGTGATGCTTTTTGGCAACGATAATAACGATCCGCTCTTTTTACAGGTGAAAGAGGCCGTTTCCCCTTCATTTGCCCCTTATACTCCCCCTTTGCCCCCGGCAGCCGCTCATCAAGGCAGAAGAGTGGTCTTAGGACAACGGGTTCTGCAAGCCGCAACGGATGTGCTGTTAGGTTGGACATCCATTGATGGAGATCCCTTTTATGTGCGTCAAATGAAGAATATGAAAGGGTCAATTCCTTTAGAAGGGTTGAATGATTCAGCCTTTGTTATGTATGCCCGTGCTTGCGGCATTCTATTAGCCAGGGCCCATGCCCGTTCGGGAGATATTGCTAAAATTGCAGGATATTGCGGTCATTCCTCTGTTTTAGAGGAAGCGATCGCCGATTTTGCCGAAGCTTATGGTAATCAAAATCAACGAGACTGGGAAGCTTTAGTCACAGCCATTAATGAGGGAAAAATTTCGGCAGAAATTGGCATTTAAACTTTTTATTTGATAAAAGGCGGAGCAATGCTTTATTTTTTATAAAATTTGACAGTTATTGTGGAAAAGTTAACCCAAAAATTCCTTTTTCTTAACCTCAGTGTGGAATTCTACTAAAGGGTACAAACCTAGGCTTTTTAGAAAGCGCAGGAGTTAGAAATATCTTCTGCGACTGGGGATAATTAGTGAATCCATCCCTTAATTGACATAATTGCAGTTTATTCTCAGTATTCTGCAATTAAATTTTTACGTCTCTAGTTAATCTTTCTAAAAACTGCGTATCGGGTCTAATTTTAACTAAGCTAAAACCATAGGAACCAAGTAAAATGCCAACCACTAAATAAATTAAGGCATAAGAGAAAGGAAGACGTTTAATCCACCCCGAACCCAATGTTACCCCTAATAACAACAATCCAATCACTAACAGGCTGAGAATATAAGTATTCATTACTATTGTTTTATTAAAGTTGCCTCAGCCTATCTCAATAATCTATGATCCTGAATCTGTTATAAGCATGAAATAACCTTCTACCTTCTTTAATTACCTATCTCAAGGAAGATGATCGCCCACCCGATATCCTTTAGCCTGTTAGAAAGCCATAAAAATATCTTGGCTAAATTACTCAAAAAATAATTATCTCTGTTGAGTTCACTGAAAATTAAATACTAAAAGGAAAAAAAACCGTGTTTTACAACGTAATGATGCCGTTGGCACAATTAACCGTCGAAACTGAGTCAGATTTAGAAGCGATACAGGACACTTCTTTCATGTTTAACGGGCCTCAGTTTTTTGCTGCATTACTAGCGGGGGTAGTATTGGCTTTCGCTTTTCAACTACTCTTTACTAACTTAGGCGTTGCGGCTGGTATTTCCCTGGCTGGCAGTGGTTCTAGTTCTGATTCTTCATCAAGCTATGATCATAATTCTGGAGGATTGGGCAGCACTATTAAAAAAATTGGCGCGGCGGTAGGACTGGGTACGCTAATTAGTGTTACCGTCGCTTTGTTTATCGCCAGTTTTCTTGCTGTTAAACTGGGCTTGTTTGTCGCTCCTCTTTCTGGTGCAATTATCGGCTTAGTGATCTGGGCTACTTTCTTTGCTTTGATGATGCTATTTAGTTCTAGAGCAATTGGTTCGCTTTTAGGTTCGGTGGCTAATACTGCGACCTCTGGAATGCAGGCGATCTTAGGGACGGCTACTGCTGCTTTGGGTGCGGGTGCAGCTAGTAAGCAAGTCGTGAATACGGCTGAGGCTGCTGCTGCTGCGGTAAGAAAAGAATTGGGCATGGCTATCGACCCCGTATCTATGCGCGAGAATTTAGAAGATTTGTTGCAATCTGTTAAACCTGCAGGAATAGATGTAGACAAGATCGCTAGAGATTTTGAACAATTGCTAGATGATGAGAATCTCCAGGAAATTCTTGATAGTGAGAGTATTCGGAATATTGATCGCAACACCTTTTTTCAGTTAATCAGCGATCGCTCTGACTTATCGAAAAAAGATGCCAATCGCATTGCGACTAAACTAGAATCCGTTTGGAATAAGACGAGTAGCAAGTTAACGCCTTCTGGCAACCCCATTGGCGAATTGGCTAATTATCTCAAAACAGCCACCAAAGAACAGCTTACCGGGACAGATTTTGGTAACAAGTTAGATTCTTTGATCAACGAGATGGCGAAAAACAGGCGATCGCAATCGACAAATCCCTTAACTCAAGCAGCTACTATGGGCATGAATAGCTTGGTGGGTATGGTAATGGGTAGAACCGATCTTACCGATCTCGATATTGATAAGATTGTCAATCAATTGCAAAAACTTCAGGGACATATCGGCGAACAAACTGATAAAGTAGCCTATCAAGTAGGATTAAGAGAAACTAGCCAAACAACAGTCATAAAAGACATTAACAACTATCTTCTCAATACCTATCCTTGGCAACTTAAAGAAAAGAATCTAGATCGCGAATTTCGCCATCTAATTTACGATCCTGCTGCCGATCCTCAAGTTGTCGCTTCTGACTTACGACAAGTTAACCGTACTGATTTCGTGGACATTCTCAAGCAGAAGGGAATGCTGTCTCAATCTCAAATACGTCACACTGCTAATTGGTTAGAAGCAATCCGCTTAGAAGTGTTAGCCACAGCAGAAGCAGCACAGGCGCGAGAAAGAAGCATTGAATTAATGGCGGAGGTAGAAGAATATTTAACAACTGCTGCTAAAGAAAAATTCACGCCTGAAAAAATTCAAATTGAGTTTAAACCCATCCTAGAAGACTTCGATGCCAGCTATGAACAGTTAAGCACTCGTTTAGCAATCTTGGATCGCCCTACTTTAGAGAGAATGCTGGAGTTGCGCGGCGATATGGATGCAATCGAAGTTTCTGCTATTGTAGGAGAGTTAGAACTAGCACGGGATCATGCGCTAGAAGATGCACAAAAAGATTTAGGTCAAGCCAAAGCTGTAACCGAAAGACAGTGGTTACAGGTTCAGTCTTACTTGAGAGATACGGGTAAAGGAGAACTTAACCCTGATGCTATCAAACGGGAATTAGAGTTACTGCTGAAAAATCCCCAGGCTGGAAGTTCGGCGTTAAAAACTAGGTTGGCTCAATTTGACCGTGATACTCTGGTTCAGTTGTTATCCCAACGTCAAGATTTAACAGAATCACAAATCGAAGATGCGATCGATACTGTGGAAGGCGCATGGATGCGGGTAAGGAATTTTCCCCAAAAACTATCTGGTAAAGCACAAGAACAATACGATCAAGCCACATCTGCGATCGCTAATTATCTTCGTCGCACTGGTAAACCTGAACTTAACCCCAGAGGCATTCAACGGGATTTAAGTTTATTATTAGAAGATCCCAAACTGGGTTCCAAAGCTATCCGCCAGCGTTTAGCTGCCATGGATCGCGATACTTTAGTGCAACTATTGGCACAACGCCCTGACTTAAGCGAAGATGACGTTAATAATATTATTAATGACGTGCAGTCTACTCTTCGCACCATTGCCAACGCACCCCGTCGTGCCGCTATTCGTACTCAAGAGAAGGTTCAAGATTTTCAAAGTGCGATCGCTGATTATCTCCGTTCTACCGACAAGGCTGAATTAAGTCCTGCTGGTATCAAACGAGATCTAACATTACTGCTTAATGATCCTCGTGCTGGTGCAGAAAGTATTAAGGAAAGATTAGCACACTTTGATCGCGATACTTTGGTTGCGTTATTAACCCAAAGAGATGATATCTCCGAAGCAGATGTTAACCACGTCGTAGACCAAATTCTAGAGGTAAGAGATAATGTCTTAGCGCAACTACAAATGGTGCAGAATAAGATTAAGTCCGTACTTGATCGCATCTTGGCAAAAATTAAAGCCTATCTCAACAGCTTAGATCGTCCCGAACTAGCTTATGAAGGCATCAAACGAGATATCAATGTCTTATTTGACGATCCTCAAGCTGGTTTTAATGCACTCAAAGATCGCTTTTCTCAGGTTGATCGTCATACCCTAGTGGCTGTCATGAGTTCTCGCGATGACATCTCAGAAGCCGATGCTAACCGCATTATTAGCCAAATTGAACGAACCCGCGATCGCGCCTTACAACGCGCTGAACGCGTTCAAAACGAAGTGGCTATACGTTTAGAAGATGCTAAAAAACAAGCTGCCAGACAAGTCGAAGAAACTCGTAAAGCTGCTGCTATTGCATCGTGGTGGTTATTCTTTACTGCTTTAATTTCCGCGATCGCTTCTGCTGGCGCTGGTGCATTGGGAGTTGTGGGATAAACGGAAACCATCTCAATAACATGGCAAAAATTTACGTCAGACGATTTACAAAATATCCCCCTTAAAATAGGATTGCAAAACATCAGGAACTTTAACGGTTCCATCTGCTTGTTGATAGTTCTCTAAAATAGCAGCCATTGTTCTTCCCACTGCTAACCCTGAACCGTTCAAAGTATGGACATATTGAGTTCCTTTTTTTCCTTTTTCTTTAAAGCGAATATTTGCTCTTCTCCCTTGAAAATCCCAACAATTAGAACAACTCGAAATCTCCCGATAGGTATTTGAAGAAGGTAGCCAAACTTCTAAATCATAACATTTGGTTGCGCCAAATCCTAAGTCTCCGGTACATAATTCTAACACTCGATAAGGTAATTTTAAGGCTTGTAAAATAGCCTCTGCATCCTTAACTAACTGTTGATGTTCTACTTCTGATGTTTCAGGATTCACAATTTTTACCAACTCTACTTTATTAAATTGATGTAGTCGAATAAGTCCCCTAGTATCCTTGCCGTAACTTCCTGCTTCTCTGCGAAAACAAGGTGTAAATGCACAATGTTTAATGGGTAACTTTTCGGCTTCTAAAACTTCATCACTATAAAGGTTGGTGACAGGAACTTCTGCGGTAGGAGCTAACCATAAATCATCATCAGGACATTTAAAACTTTCTTCTGCAAATTTAGGTAATTGTCCTGTTCCTTGTAAAGCAGCACTATTAATTAAAACAGGGGGCATAACTTCCAAGTATCCTGCCGCAATTTGCTGATCTAACATAAAATTAATTAAGGCTCGCTCTAAGGCTGCTCCTGAACCCATTAAGGCAATGAAGCGGCTTTGAGCAATTTTAACCGCTTTTTCTACTTCTAAAATTCCTAATCTTTCGGCAATTTCCCAATGGGGTAAAACTTCAATTTTAGGCAAATATTCATCTCCCCAACGGCGAATTTCAATATTCTCTGTTTCATTTTTGCCAATGGGTGTAGATTCACTAGGAAGGTTGGGTAATTGTAATAATAAAGCTTCTATTTGTGCTTTTAATTCTTTTTCTTGAGGTTCTAATTCACTGAGTTTATTTTTAATGTCACTCCCTTCTTCTTTAAGGGTTTTGATTTCCTCTCCTTTGGGGTTAGCGCCACCTTTAATTTTTTGTGGGATCAGCTTACCAATTTCGTTACTACGTGCTTGTAATTCTGTACGGATCGCTTCTAATTCCCGTTGCTGGCGATCGCGTTCTAAAATGGCGCTAAGATCGTATTCCTGGGAGGAACTGCGACGGTTTAATAATGCTTGTATCGTTTCTGGATTTTCTCGTATTTTCTTAAGGTCTAACACTTTAAATATCCCCCTTTTTTAAAGATTCTCTATGCTAGAATAACGGATCTCGGAGGGAATAGCAGAAGTTTATAAGTGTATGATCAGCAAACCAATGATAAAATGCTCCTTGAGGAGATTTTTCAAGTTGCACTGACATCTCCCTAAGCAAGAGAAAAAAACAAGAAATAGTAAACACTTTAAAAGCGAAAAATCATAGATATTTAAGAAAGTCAGAATATTACTCCACTCCTTGAATTTTGTTTCCTTTTTTATCAAAAATACTCATAGTTATGACAGCGAATAAGCTCGAAGAAACCTATATCCCCTATCGTCGCACTGATCTGATTAACCTTTGTCTTGAAGAGGGAAAACTTGAGGGCAAACAAATAAAAGTTTTCAAAGAATTTTGTGAAATTTTATCAGCTTTTTATCATTTTCGCTTTCATAAAACCTTAGAAGTGATTAAAGATAACTATATTTTTTTTAATCCTCATTCCGATGTTCATCACGTTCTTGAACCGAATTTAGAACAATACGAAGAAATGAAAGTTAAGGTAATTAATTCTGTTAAGTCAGTTTTAGAACGTGCTAGCTATCATCCCATTCCAGATTCTATTATCCAAAACGCTCTCGGAAAAAAGTCTTTGATTAATCTGAAGACTGAGGTCGATTTTAATGATTTTGAAGGAGTTTTTTGCTGCTATCGAGGAAATACACAAAAAAATATTAAAGTGAAAAAATATTGGTTTTGGAAAACTGTCAAATCTATTGATATTTTTGAGCGAGTTGTATTGCTAATTCATTTTAAAGGAAAGGGTTATTTTCAGGCGAAAGCTTCTCGAAGTAAAAAATATCAGGACTTAAATTTTCTGCCTGGTAAAATATACATTTATTTTTATAAAAACATCCCAAAATTGGATATCGATCTGCTTTTTCCTAACCTTAAAACGAGCATGACTTGGAAAGATAGATTACTTTTTGGAGTACCAGCATTGGGTGCTGCTATCCCTTTAATTTTAAAAATTCTTCCTAATTTATTGGTTATTTTGGCGGCTATTTTATTGATTCTTAATGCGTCTTCCCTGGTTCAATCAATGGAAGTAGAACCAGAAAAAGCCGAGAATCTTATGTCAGTATTAGTAGCAACTTTATCATTAGTGCTTGCTCTAGGCGGATTTGCTACTCAGCAATATAACAAATATAAAAGTAAGCAACTGAAATTTCAAAAAGATGTCACTGACACCTTATTTTTCAAAAATTTAGCGAATCATGATAGTGCGGTTCAAGTGCTAGTAGATCTCGCTGAAGAAGAAGAATGCAAAGAAATTATTTTAGTTTACTACCACCTGATAACTAGCTCTCATCCTCTGACACCAGAACAGCTTGATCAAGATATTGAAGCCTGGCTAAAGCAAAAAACTAACCTAAAAATTAATTTTGATATTCATGGCCCTCTAAATAACTTACACGAAATCAGAGGAAAACTCATCAATAAAAAAGGTGCAATAACCAAGGAATCTCTTATTCCCATTTTGTCTTATGATTCCCAAGGTTGTTGTCATGTTTTACCCTTAGAAAAAGCCAAAATGATCATTGATTATGTCTGGGATCATGCATTTCAATATAATGGAGGCATCTTGTAGTTAGGTTTTGGAAAATAATCTATGAGTTATTCTGATTCCCAAATGCCTAATTCTTTCAAACCATTTCGCAAATTGTCTGCCTCTGCTTGACTATTTTGTGCTTCATAAAGACTGACAGCTTTGTTAAAAGCTTCAGAACTTTCAGGTAGTTTTTTTAACTTAAATAGTACCACTCCTAAATTTTGATAAGCTGCCGCATAATTTGGACTTAAGGAGATTAGTTTTTCGTAAATTGCTGCCGAATCTGCTAATTTTCCCATGGCACTTAAAGTCATAGCAAAATTGTAATATCCAGTAACAAAGCTAGGATCAATTTTTAAGGTTGTTTCGTAAGCTTGAGCAGCAGTTTTGAAGTCTCCCATGCTCTGTAAAGCTACCCCAAGATTATTATAGGCCCCCAATTTTAAGGGTGCCATCATCTTTTGTTCGGTGGCTTTTTGATAATGCTTAATCGCTTTTTCAGGTTCTTTTTGTTTAGCATGAATATTGCCTAAATGGTAATGGAGTTCATACAAAACATGGGTATCTGCTTTGTTCGATTTTAATCCTTGTTTTAATAATTTTATGGCTTGCTTTTCTTTTCCAATTTGGAAATATAAAGCCCCTAATTTACTACAAGTATAAGGATCATTGGGATTTTTTTCGAGAAAGCTTTCCATTGCTTCTTGGGCGCGATTATACTTATCTAATGAGGCGATCGCGCCTGGGGTGTAACCATAATGAAACACTGTAATAGCAGGAAGATCAACAATTTTCCAATGGCTTTCTTTCTTCAGTAGTTGACTCACACTATCGTCAATAATGGCATGATAGGGACGAGAAAAAGTCACTGCTGGATGTTTGCGAAATAGTCGAGAAACTAAAGAATAAGGTGACTGTGATGCCCCAATTTCTTGACGAACTAAGTTAATAACTAAACTATCCTTGTCGTCAATGGCATCTTTAAGTTGTTTAGCAACTTTTCGGTTTAAAATTTCATCTGCATCAAGAATTAATACCCAATCTCCGGTAACATGATTTAAAGCCTCATTTCGCGCCTCTGCAAAATCATTACCCCAATCAAATTTGGGAACAGTTGCCCCAAATTTTTGAGCAATTTCTACTGTTTTATCGGTTGATCCGGTGTCCATGACCACCATTTCATCAACAACATCTTTCACACTTTCTAAGCATTTGGGTAAGTTTTCTTCTTCATTTTTAACGATCATGCAGAGGCTAAGTTTTGGCATGGTTACTCCCTATTTTCTTCTTATTTGCGTTGGGGAAAGCGATCTATTTTCGCAATACCATAAAAAATCAATTCGTTATTCCGGATACGAACCCGATCAACTCTTAGTTGTGTTCCATCCAAAGCAAATTTATCTAAGTCTAGCAAGTCATTCACATGATCAATCAAAGCTTTTCCTAAATTTTTCGCTTTTTCATCTCCTTCATAAGTAACATTGACAAATCGTATCCTACGTCTCTCTTCTACCTCAATTTCTGCTGTCATATCTAAGGCAATAGTTTCTCCTCCTTTTCCTAGCTGAATTTTACTTCTAATAGTTAAGGATTTATCTTGATTGACAAGCATTTCAGTCCCTTGGAAATTTAAGGACTGTCCTTGATGTTGTAATCGTTGCAATTTCTCAACGACGAACGGGGTATTAAAGGAGGTGGTAAGATCTTGCTCTGTGAGAACAACCCGCATCGTTGCTTGAGTAGGCTGTCTTAACTTTATCTGCCCTTTGAAGATAGCACTAAAGTCAATGGAAACGGCTTGGACATATAATTCCATGCCCTCAATGCGTAAGCCATTGTACATGAGCATTCCGTTGCCGAGGAAGTCGAAACCGTCTACACTGCCTTGTAGTAACTTTGCTACTGGTTCTGCTCTGACCGTCGCTTCTACTTTGCCGGTTCGCTTGAACAAGGCTGCGATCGCGGTACTAACTGCTTTGCTGACGACTTTATCGCCACTTTGATTGGGAAAAGGGAGTGTTCCAAACACAACTGCTGTCATTTCCGTTACTTGGTTGTACGCTACTTGATCTTAACATTAAGAAATATTAAGTGCTGTAATATTTCTTTACAATTGCCAAATTAATCACAAATCATAGAGATTAGTAAATTGATAAAATTGATTACCGAGGCTTTTATCTGGCTGATTCTCAATAATCTGAGTTAACTATTATTAAACCCTATGAAGACTCGAATATCTATTGTTGCAGATCAAAATTTGTGATTTGCTCTATCTCAAATGCGATCACTGATCTTCAAAAACAGCTTAATACTTTAATGCTTCAAAAAGCTTATTTTGATGAAACCCAAGAAATTAACCATCAAGAATTAATTACTATGTTTGGCGATCGCGTTCTTTGGGATACTTATAATTATTATTAATTATTAACGTCGTTCAGTTTCTTTTCTAATTTTTCAAGAATTTTAGCCGTTGTTGATTGCTTTTTATCAATTTCTTCTAATCGTTGATAATGCTCTTCTTGAATTGTCCAAAAATGAGATTGTGCTGCTGCCATTCGAGATTGCGCTGCTGCCATATGGGACATTGCTTCGTATAATCTAGTAAGCCCTCGTTCGGTTTGTCGTTCATAATCTTTCTGCTGTTCAGTCAATGCTTGTATTGCTTTGGCATTGGAAGCAACAAGTTGTTTTAATTCTTAATCAGTCATTATTTTTCTCCTTTATTCTGTTGAAGTAAATGTTAATTAAGTGCAATTTTGACAATTACAGCAACGGTTGCTGATGCTATTAAAGCAAACGATAAATTGACTACTTGTTTATAAGCGTCATTAAATGCTTTGACAGTTATTTCTACTTTTTCAAACCGATTATCTATTTCTTTAAATCGTTCATCTACTTGTTCAAATCGCTTATCTACTTGTTCAAATCGCTGGTCAATATCAACCTTTAATTCATTAATAGCTGATATTATATTTTCATATTGTTGTGTTTCCATTATTTTTCTCCTTTATTTTCCACACGCGCCTTTATCAACTGCTCTATAAAGTTAGACAAAGATCGACCCTCTTTCTTTGCTTCTATTTCTGCTTTTTTCTTTAATTCAGCATCTATATAAGTTGAAACCCTAGTTTTATCTGTTGCCACTGTCATAGCATAATAACTCCACTTTTAAGTATATCCCTAGTTTAGCTAAAAATATAGAAAAGTAAAACTACAGTAGGTTTTTATTTAATAAAAGTAATACTACTATAGACAATAGATTTTCGTATGATGATTCACTAGACTAATTCGTTGAGGAAATCTCTTAGCGGTTAACATATATTTTCTGTCAAATATATGGGTATGGGTATAGTAAAGTTGCTTATCAGAAATTATTTGATTAGTATCTTAAATTTAGCTTAAAATTTGTTGCAAAAATCGACATGATAGCTAAGATCCGATACGGAAAGAAATTTCCCAGAAAATAGATAATAGAACTGCAATCATGAAATATTCACGAATTCAAAGATTAATTCTGGCGCTAACAATAATATTAGGAGGAGTTGGTTTAGAGACAGCCGCATTCGCACAAGCAAGTCAACAAGACGAAGTTCGTTATGTTCAAGAAATGGCTAAATACTTCTACGAAGAAGATAAAAATCAAGCCTTTACAGTTCAAGAAGTTCTTGATGATGGTTATGGGATGTGCGAAAAAATTGCCGAAGAGGGTGGTTGGGAAAATTTAGCACAAGATGCCATTCGTTCAGGGTTAGGATTAAACAATAGTCAACCAGAAGATGATAGTCAACAGATGGCAAAATTAGCTGACAAATATCTTTGTGATGTCTAAATTAGCAAAGAAATCTAGAAATTAAGAGCGAAACTTTGTCTAATTGCGCTTTTATATTTTGGTTAGAGATATTGTCAATAATGTCTCTATCCTTTTATTTTTAGATTAGTCTGAATGCTTAACAAAAATCTAACACTCGTTCCGTTCTAAAATCAGATGATTATAGTTAGTTAATTTCGCTGTCCAGTAAGGTTCAATTATGATGGTGCTAATTTTTTCAACAATAATTGCTGGCCCTTTAATTATATCTTGAGGCTGTAGTTTTTCTCGCTGATAAATCGGAGTATTTTGCCAGTTATTTCCCGTAAAGACTTGAACTATTTCTATTGGATTAGGTAACTTATTTAAGGGACGACTACGAGTCATAAGAGGTTCATCAGGACTGTCCATAGTTTGGATAATTTCTACGGAAACTGATTCAACTATGAGCATCTTTTGTGATTGGATAAAACCATAATATAACTGGTGTTCTTCTTCAAAGTATTTGCGCATTACTGAAATATCATCAGCAAAATCAACCAATAAAGTTGAGTCAGTTCCTTGATATTTTAAATTAACTTTCGTCACAACTTTTTCGTCTTTGATGGATTCCTGAAAGCTAAGTTCACTTTTGGCTTGATTTTCTAGGTTATTGATGACTTCTTTTAACTCATATATTAAGTCTTGAATTAAAGGTTTTTCCATAGCCGTTTCTTTGATGACTCGAATATCTGCTAACCCCATGCCATAAGCACTTAATCCTCCTGCATAGGGATGTAAAAATACTGTTTTGATACCCAATGTATCAGCAATTAAACAGGCGACTTGACCCCCGGCACCGCCAAAGGTACATAAAGCATAATGGGTAATATCGTAACCTTTTTGTAGGCTGATTTTTTTAATAGCATTAGCCATATTTTCAACAGCAATTTTAATAAATCCTGCGGCAATTTCTTCAGGACTATTTTGATAGTCTGTTGACTTTTCAACTTCACGAGAAAGTTCTACAAATTTTTGAGTAACTATTTTTTGATCTAGAGGTGAATTCCCTTCTCTCCCAAAAATATGAGGAAAATATTGAGAGCGAATTTTTCCTAACATTACATTAGCATCGGTTACTGTTAACGGGCCGCCACGACGATAACAAGCAGGGCCAGGATTTGCGCCAGCAGAGTTTGGCCCTACTTTAAAACTAGCTCCATCAAAGCATAAAATTGAACCACCGCCAGCAGCTACGGTGTGAATACTTAATACAGGAACCCGCATTCTTGCCCCAGCAATTTCATTATCAAGTTGTCGTTCATATTCACCTTTAAAATGAGCGACATCAGTGCTAGTTCCACCCATATCAAAGGTAATAATCTCTTGAAAACCTGCTCTTAAACTGGTTTGAACAGCCCCAACTATTCCCCCTGCTGGCCCTGACAAAATACTGTCTTTGCCTCGAAATTTGTGGGCATCAATTAGCCCTCCATCTGATTTCATAAACATTAATCTTAAGTTGGGTAACTGATTAGAAATTTGATCAACATACCGCCTTAGAATAGAAGATAAATAAGCGTCAACTACAGTAGTATCTCCTCTAGAAATTAGTTTGATTAAGGGACTGACTTGATGGGAAACTGAGACTTGAGTAAAGCCAACTTTTTGAGCAAGATTAGCAACTTGGTTTTCATGTTTAGGATAACGGTAACTGTGCATCAAAACGATTGCACAACTTCTCACACCTTGCTTATAAACTGCTTGCAAATCCTCTTTTACTTGATCTAAATTAACCGTCGTTAATTCATTACCATTCGTGTCATATCGTTCTTCTACTTCAATGACTGATTCATATAACATTGAAGGCAAAATAATTTGACGGGCAAAAATATTAGGGCGGTTTTGATAGCCAATTTTCAAAGCATCTTTAAATCCTTTGGTAATTAATAAAACAGTGCGATCGCCCTTTCTTTCTAATAAAGCATTTGTTGCAACTGTTGTTCCCATTTTTATGACTTCTATCTTATTTGTGGGAATTGGTTCATCATCAGCAAGTGTTA
>JBCDDV010000012.1:0-14012 GCA_039180145.1 Cyanobacteria bacterium P01_G01_bin.49
AATTGATAATCTAATAGATTAGTCAGTTACCTCAACAATTAGCTGATGCTAAAAAATCTCTGAAAACCCTTGATGATTTAGAATACAATCTCGATAATACTGAACGAAAATTACAAGTTGCTGCTTCCCCTGAAGACTATCAAAAACTTAGTGATGCCCTCACAACGGCACAAAAAGAATTAGGAAAATGTCAAACAGCTTATGAAACCGCAGAAAGACGAGTGAGAGAAGTAGAAAAAGCGATTCAAATGACTAAAAAAGAACTGAGAAATTATACCGATGAAGCTATTGATCAACAAAACAATGAACATATTATTCACTCAGCAGCTAGAGTTCAAACTACCTTAAAATTATTCAAAGAAAGATTAACCCTAAAAAAACTCAATAAATTAGAAGGAGAAGTGACAGAATGTTTTCGTTATTTACTCCATAAATCTGATCTCGTTCATCGTGTTGCCATAGATACCCATAATTTTAGTTTGTCTCTCTACGATCCTCACGGGAATTCTGTTCCTAAACATCGCTTATCCGCAGGAGAAAAGCAACTCTTATCCATTGCTTTTCTCTGGGGACTAGCAAGGGTGTCAGGTCGGAATTTACCTATTGCCATAGATACGCCTTTAGGCAGGCTTGATTCTTCCCATCGTAATAATTTAGTGGAACGCTATTTTCCCACTGCTTCTCATCAAGTCATTTTACTTTCTACTGATACAGAAATTCGACAACAGGAGTTACAACAACTGCAAAAACAAGACGCGATCGCTCATCAATATCTATTAGAATACAATTCCAGTCAGCGTCAGACAACAATTCATTCTAATCGCTATTTTTGGTAAGTTCCTGATTACTTCAATCTTGAAAAATTAAGATTTTTTATTTCAAGGGGCAAAAAAGGCTATTTTTATGATAATATCGTTTTATAATGAATAATAGAGACTTTTATTAATGAGCTTTAACATACTCATTATGGACCATTAATTTTTAATTTCTCACAAACCCTCCAAAATGGCAACCCTCTTTTTTAATTGATAATTGTTCAACCTTATTCCACAATGAACAATCAACAATTAATCATAAAAATGGAATATCCCATCAAACAAATTCGTCTCTCCCAAACTGCAAAAGACCAACTGATTAAACTCAAAAGATATACCAAAATAGAACAGTGGAATATCTTGTGTCGGTGGGGATTTTGTCGTTCTCTTGCAGAAACCAGTATTCCCTCTCCCGTTCCCATCATCCTCGATAGTAACGTAGAAATGACCTGGCGAGTCTTTGGGGGAGATATGGCAGATATTTTATTAATTGCCTTAAAGCAACGGTGTCATCAAGATTGCTTAGGAACTGATAAAGATACCTTGATTCAGCAATTCAAACTACATTTACATCGTGGTATTGGCTATCTAGCAGGTGACACTAATATCAAAAAAATAGAGGGTCTAATTAAACTTGCTTCCCAAAAATCATCATCATAAATTTGGCTAATTTATGAGCGTTTTCTTGCCAATTGCAAAATTAAACGTTGTTCAGCACGAGCGATCGCCTGATAAGTTCTTTCTAATCCTTCGGGTTCCACAGAGATAGTCGTAACTCCCCACTGTATTAATAGCTCAATAATTTCGGGAAACTGAACAACCAATTGACCACAAATTGAACAAGGAATTTTTAAGTGTTTTGTTTGCTCAATTAAATGTTGAAGTGCAGTCAACATCGTCGAAAAATAGGGTTCAGTTACCTCATTCAACTTGAGATGATCTCGCTCAATCCCTAATAATAAAGGAATTAAATCATTAGTGCCAATCGCAATTCCTTGAACCCCTGCCTTAACATATTGAGGGAGATTAAAAATGACAGCAGGAACTTCTGCCATAATCCAGAATTGTAATGAATTTGAGGGAATCAAGTTAAATTCTTCAGCTAAATGACGACAAAAAGTAAATTCTTCTACCGTTCTCACAAAGGGAAAAATCAAATTAATATTATGATAACCTCGATGATAAACTTCGGATAATGCTTGTAGTTCTAACCTAAATAAAGTTGCATCAAATTGATAACCTAAAACGCCTCGACGATCTCGATCAATCGAAAATTTATCATCAAACGTTCGATAAAAAATAGGTTTAGGCGCAAAAATTTCAGCAAACTGATGAATCTGTTCTTTTAACTGTTGAATAATCTCTGATGAACCAGTATTGTCAATCCACTCTGTTAAAGCATTGGAGTTGCATAAATCTAAAATCATTAATTCTGAGCGAAGCAACCCCAGTCCATCTACAGGAAAGTCCATTACTTTCACCAAAGAACTTGCCTGACTCAAATTGACCATCAATCTTGTGCTAATAGGATACTTTAAAGTTTTAGGTGTTGGTTTAGATAATAGATGCTGATCATAATTCGGACTTATCTTATCTACTGAATGCAAAAAAATAGTTCCATTGTTACCATCAACTAGAACAGAATCTCCTGTTCGGAGCCAACTCGCGATACCGGACACTCCAACCACAGCAGGAATACCTAATTCTCTTGCTAAAATTGCTCCATGGCTAGTTATTCCTCCTTGCTCAGTAATGATGCCAGAGGCTTGTTTAATCAAATGTAGTTGAAAAGGGTGAATTTTTTGAGTGACAAGAATTTTTCTAGCTAATTGAGCCGGATCAGGGAAACTCCCCTCCGCTAAGACATAAGCAACCCCTTGAACAAGTCCAGGCGCGGCTGCGATTCCTTTTCGTTGTGAAGGCAACAGAGGCTTTGTTGCGGCAGGGTTTATTACTGAAGGCAATTGCTTAGAAACTGATGGGACTAATTGAGTAATCATTAACGAAGAAGATCGTGTTTCTGTTGATTCAAGTCTGATCCATTCTAAAAATTTCCAAGGAATTTTTAGGTTTCGTAACCGTTCAATTAGTTGAAATAATTCCTGAATGTCATCTTGTTTGAGACAGTATTCCCTTTGTTCTTCTGTACTAAGTAAATAAGCTTCTAAGCAACTCTCTGACGTTTCTTGAGAATTAGGCTGAGATTTTAGACGATAAGCACGGGTTTTGTTGCCCAATATTTGTTCAATAATTGCGCCGTTATCAGGGTCAATTTCCAAGCGATCTGGTAAAATTTCCCCGTTGACTAAACTATGACCTAACCCCCAACTTCCTCTAATTTCCCAGGATTTTCCAAGATCACTTACCATACCTGATGCGATCGCTTGCGCCATGGGTTGTACTAAAATCCCTAAGTTTAATTGCTCAATTTTTAGACCAAGGCGTTGCCAATAAAATAAGCTTTTGGCACTTAATAATTGTCCCCAGATTTGCTTAATTCCTAATTCAACTTGTTGAGAATCATTCCAACACACCTGCGCTGGCGTGATTCCTGAAACATCTTGGTTTGGCAAAAATGGCCCCCCCAAAGAAGATCTTAATATTAGAGAAGATGATTGCAACATTTCCCTGGCATCGTCTAAAACATCCTGCCATTCAGCTGGAAATGGCGCACTAAGAATTGACTGACGACTCTGCTGCGCCACCAACTGCAAAGCGCGGGGATTATCGACATCAAGATGAAGAGAAGATGTGGGAAAATCAGCTAATAATGAACTAACATCATTCAAATTCTCAAGAAATTGCCGAAAAATTGCTGAACTTATCACAAAGCCAGGGAAAACAGGATAGCCACTTTGTTTGAGTTGACTGAGCATCCATACTTTTTCCCCAACAACGGGACGATCCCGTAATTCAAGTTGAGAGAGCCAATAAAGCTTAATCACTGACAGAAGAAGGATTTAAATAGAGCCAATAGGAGGAAGTTTCTTAATGAATTTTTAACGATTTTGGGAAACTTTGAGTATGTTTGTATGGATTGTCAACATAACATAACAAAAATTAATAATAACGTCAACATTTTCTAAGAAATTGCAATTAAACGTTAAACTTGGGCTAACTATTCGTCAGTATAGTCACTGAGTTTCTATTAAATAGTCAAAGAACCAATGAATTTTATTGATCAGCACAATAATCTTTCGAGTTGGCTTAGTCTTAAAAGATCAATATTAATTCGCTTTTGTATCCTTATTTTTGTCACCATAATCTTCACGACGATTTACGTACCTAAAGTAGTAGGACAATTACCTTGGATTCCCTCGTCAGGAAGTCCTGAAATCCAAATTCAAACCCCTTGGTGGGATCCTAATAAAGCAGAAGTTTGTGGGAGACTGTGGTGTAGTCAGGTTAACTTATTTGGCGGATTAGATAAACGTTTTACAGTCGCCTTAGATCCCTCAACAGAAGAAAATCAAGTGAATGCTACTTTAGCCGTAGAAGCAAGAGCTAGACAAGTTCAAAATATTTATGAATCAATTTATAATCGGGTTCGACAATCAGAAATAATGGTCGAAGGTAATCAAATTGATTCAGAACTTTGGACGAAAAGTAACTGGAAAAACTTATTTTTTAATCGAGATTCTTTAGGCATACATCCAGCGACTCCTAGAGTTGAAATTGGAGTCAAGAATGCTCAAACTGTGATTTTTGTCCCAGAGCAACCAGACTTAAATCTTTCAGGACAAACCATCGTGACTATTAATACAGCTGATCATCTCTATCAAGGAAAATCCATTGAAGAAATTGCTAAAGAATGGCGATTAATGATTTTTAATAGTTTTAATGAAGCTCTTTGGGCTTATGAGATTGATAGTCATTATTCATTTGCAAGATGGGCAATTGCAGCACTTATTGTCGGACTTGTCTCAATTCCGATCATTGTTTTAGAAGGTCTTCGCAGTTTACTAAAAAGTTGGTATTGTTACCTAAATCATCAATTGCGAGAGTTGAAAGATGCCCTGATGGTTGATGCCGAATCACTTCCCTCTCAGTCATTTTCTTCATTGGAGCAAACAGAAACTTCAAATAATCTTGAAAAGGAAAGTTTAAAAGAATTAAAGTCAAAAAAATTCTTTGAATTAGTCAAAAAAGCAATAGTTCAGCCCAAAAAAGCCTTGTTAAAAAGTAAAGAATTCATTGAAGTCACCGTTAATACAATTAGCGATACTCTTCATATCCCTGTAATATCTTTAAGACGACAAAACATAATTAAAACTAGACAAAATATTGCATTACTTCTTTCAGGATTATTGTTTTGGATACAAGTTTCTTTCTTGTTGCTTGGAATTAGCTTTGTTGTTGTAATTTTTCCAGAAACCCGGCGTTATTTTTATTTTTTTGTAGGTCAATCTGTTACCTTTCCCTTAATTTGGATGTTAGTAGGAATTACAGGGAAAGTCAGTAACCTATTAATAGATTTTAAGCTTAATCAATGGGCAAAAGGACAACAAGTAAGTCATCCTAATTATAATCGTTATACTTTGCGAGTAAATACCTACTCTAATGCCCTTAAAGGTGCAGTAAACTTTATTTTGATAGCTGTCGGCGTTAGCTCAACAATTATTTTACTGGGAATCGATATTACAGTGTTAGCGAGTGTTGGTGGAGTTGCTTTTGTCTTAGCTTTCCTATCAAGAAACGTTGTAGAAGATATGCTCAATGGTGCATTAATTCTATTTACAGATCGCTATGTTATTGGAGATATTATTCAAGTAGATAATATTTCTGGATTAGTAGAGAATATGAATATTTACACCACTCAGGTTCGAGGTTCAGAAGGACGTTTAGTAACCATTCCCAATAGTAAAATCTCTATCGTCGAAAATTTGACTAAAGATTGGTCACGGGTTGAATTTCAAATCAAGATTGCTTATGATGCTGATATTAGAAAAGCATTAGACGTGATTAATCAAGTTAGTAAAATAATGCAAGATGATCCCGATTGGCGAGAGAAAATTATAGAACCGGCTTCTATTTTGGGAGTTGATAATATTTCTTATGAAGGAATCTTAATTCAGGTTTGGATTAAGACGCAAGCTATGCAACAATGGGCAGTCGGACGGGAATTTCGTTTGCGAGTTAAAGAAGCATTTGAAATCAATAGCATTAAGTTAGGAATACCACATCAAGAGATATTATATAGAATATCTTCATCTAATCACCCAATTATTAATAATCCGAACTAGACGCTTTAAAACATGATTATATTCCATCTTACAACTGCCGAAGATTGGCAAAAAGCCGAAAAATTAGGTAAATATAAAGCCCCCTCATTAGAAAGAGAAGGATTTATTCATTGTTCAACCAAACCTCAAGTAACGATTATTGCTAATACTTTTTATTCAGAATATTGTGAGCTAACTTTACTGGAGATAGATACGGAGAAATTAATTTCTGAAGTTAGATGGGAATCTCCTGTTCACCCCAATTCTCATGTTAGTCATAAAATCAATAATAACGATAAATTTCCTCATGTTTATGGTGCGATTAATTTAGAAGCGATTATTCAAATTATTCCCTTAAAGAAAAAATCTAGTCAGTCTCAATTTGTGATTACCTAAATAAGTATGGAACACTTTATTTCTCTAGTTGGCCTAATCATTTTTATTGGATTGGCTTATTTATTATCTGTTAATCGTTCTGCAATACAATGGCAAACAATTATATGGGGAGTAGGCTTACAATTTTGCTTGGCTCTTTTTATCTTAAAAACTCCTATAGGGCTAGCCATCTTTGAATGGTTGGGAAATAGCATCAAAATCTTACTCGACTTTTCTGATGTTGGTGCAAAATTTGTTTTTGGAGAATCATTTGAAGATCATTTTTTTGCGTTTAAAGTCTTGCCAACTATTATTTTCTTTGCTGCTTTGGTTACAATTTTATATCATTATGAAATTATTCCCCGTGTTGTTAGTATGCTTAGTTCGATTATGATGCATACTATGAAAACATCTGGTACAGAATCTCTCAGTTGTGCAGCTAATATTTTTGTCGGATCAACTGAAGCCCCTTTAATTATTAAACCTTATCTAAAAAACCTAACTTTATCAGAATTGCATGCTGTTATGACAGGAGGATTTGCAACAATTGCTGGCGGTGTTATGGCAGCTTATATAGCAATGGGAATTTCCCCTACTCATTTAATTTCTGCCTCCGTAATGTCTGCACCTGCTGCTTTGGCAATCTCTAAAATCATGTACCCTGAAACAGAGAAAACTCAAATCAGCCAAGAAATTGTTGCTACAATAGAAAGTCCTTATATTAATCTGATTGATGCTGCCACCAATGGTGCTTTAGAAGGATTAAAATTAGCCATAAATGTGGCAGCTATGTTAATTGCATTTTTGGGATTAGTTGCTTTGGTAAATGCTCTTTTATCGACCGTAGGTAACCTTATCGGATTATCAAAACTTTCCTTAGAATTAATATTTTCTTATCTTCTCGCTCCCGCTGCTTGGTTAATGGGAGTTCCTTGGGAAGATTGTTTAAATGTGGGGATTTTGTTGGGTAAAAAAACAATTTTAAACGAATTTATTGCCTACCTTGATCTGAAAACTTTAATTGAACAGCAAACCATTTCTCCACGAAGTCAAATTATTGCTACTTATGCTTTATGTGGATTTTCCAATTTAGGTGCAATTGGTATTGCCATTGGGGGAATTAGCGCGATCGCACCTACTCGTCAACAAGATTTAGCTAAATTAGGCTTAAGAACTATGACAGCAGGAACACTGGCCTGCTTTATGACCGCTTGTATCGCTGGCTTACTATTATAAATTTAATGGTGGGTAATCATTGAAGTTTAGATCACAGCCACTTAAAAAAATCTATGTTATTCTGTTCAAGAATCTGGACAAATATTTAAAAATCACGATTTCGCTCTGTCGAGGAACAATAATATGGTTCAAGCTAAAGAAAAGACCCAAATAGAAACGACTCCTATTGCCTTCTCCGTTTCTCATAATGGTGCCGTTGCTACAGAAATGCGTCCTTGGGGATCATTTACTACCCTTGAAGAAGGGCCTGGTTATAAAATTAAACGGATAGAGGTTAATCCTGGACACCGTCTCAGCTTACAGATGCACCATCATCGTAGTGAACACTGGATCGTCGTTTCAGGAACTGCCAAGGTCACCTGTGGCGATCAAGACAAAATTTTAGGTGCTAATGAATCTACTTATGTCCCTCAATGTACTTCTCATCGTTTAGAGAACCCAGGGGTTATCAAACTGATTTTGATCGAAGTCCAAAATGGAGAATATTTAGGAGAAGATGATATTATCCGTTTTCAGGATGATTATTCTCGCCATAAGAACTAAAAACTGATTATCTAATTTGAGGATATACAATCATTTATCCTAAAATCTGCCTAATCTGAATCAACACATTAGGTAGATTTATATCGTCTATTCGTTTTTTAATTCTTGACAAGTCATAACCAATAACCATGTGAAATGGGAAAAAGAATGCCACCTGTCATCAAGTAAAAATGAGGGAGTGAGGAAAAACATTGTCTTGTTTCTCTATCACTCCCGTCTTCACCGTTTTTTGCACCAAACATAAGCAGAACTTGGTATTACCTTCATTTTTGAACAATTGTGCCAAGGTCATGATCATTATAAAATAAATACCTAATAAATTGTAGTATCGGAAGATGATCGAGCTTACACCAGCCGCAGCCAAAGAAATAAAACGCATGCAAATCAGTCGTCAAAAACCTGAGAGTTATTTCCGAATAGCGATCGCTCACGGGGGATGTTCGGGTTTATACTACTCTATGGATTTATGTGAAACCCCACACACCACTGACAACGTTTATCAGAGTGAGGGCATTGCTTTACTAATTGAAGACAATAGCTTAACTTGCTTAGAAAACCTGCGAATAGACTACGCCGACGATTTGATGGGAGGCGGATTTCGTTTTCATAATCCTCATACTCAAACAACCTGTCGTTGTGGTTTATCTTTTGCTAAAAAGAGTTGACATAGCTTACTAAATATCGATAATATGGTAATTTGTCAACGATTTTAAAGATGATAGGGAACTTTTTCACCCTTTCTGTCTATAACTACTATGCCCACAATTCAGCAACTTATTCGGAACGAACGCTCCAAAGCAACCAAGAAAACTAAATCCCCTGCCCTAAAACAATGTCCTCAACGTCGGGGAGTCTGTACAAGAGTTTATACCACAACACCCAAAAAACCTAACTCAGCTTTGAGAAAAGTAGCCAGGGTGCGTTTGACATCGGGATTTGAAGTGACGGCTTATATTCCAGGAATTGGTCATAACTTACAAGAACACTCTGTTGTTTTAATTCGTGGTGGTAGGGTCAAGGATCTACCAGGAGTACGCTATCATATTATTCGCGGAACCTTGGATGCACAAGGAGTCAAAGACCGCCAGCAAGGACGCTCTAAGTACGGAGCCAAACGTCCGAAAAAGTCCTAAAAGGTAAATTTTACCAAACTAGGCATTGTGCCTCCCTTCTGCTTTTTCAGCTTGAGCGAAAGCAATTATCAAGTAAAAGTGGATTAAGAATCAAGGATTACCAAGTTTTCGGACAACTCGCAGTAATTAGTCAATTCTAGAATAAAACAAGTACCTTCTGAGTTTAAAAGGAAAAAGCCACTATGTCTCGTCGAGGAAATATCAAAAAGCGGACTGTTCCACCAGATCCAGTCTACAATAGCTGTCTCGTCAGTATGACAATCCGCCGCGTGATGAAAAGCGGCAAAAAATCCGTAGCATCAGGGATTATTTATGATGCTCTATCCGTCGTAGGAGAAAGAACAGGCAGTGACCCCCTGGAGGTTTTTGAACAAGCCATCAAGAATCTGACCCCTCTCGTGGAAGTAAAAGCACGAAGAGTTGGCGGTGCAACCTATCAGGTTCCTATGGAAGTTCGTTCTTCAAGAGGAACAACCCTAGCCTTACGCTGGTTGATCCGCTACTCCCGTAGTAGAGGAGGACGTACTATGTCCAGTAAATTAGCGAATGAAATAATGGATGCTGCCAACGAAACAGGAGCCGCTATGAAAAAGCGAGATGAAACCCATAGAATGGCAGATGCCAACAAAGCCTTCGCCCACTATCGTTACTAAACAAAGGGAAATTATCGGACAATTTGCGAGATAAGAGGGTCATTTTTATTAATTCGTTCCCAATCTTCCCCAAAATAAAGTATAGAATTGTAAATAGTGTAAATCAATAGACCGAAATCACGATTCAGAAAATTAGCCAGGCAGAACAAAGGAGGTAGCTGTGGCACGTAATATCCCGCTGGAGAGGGTGCGAAACATCGGTATTGCAGCACACATTGATGCAGGCAAAACAACAACAACAGAACGAATCCTCTTCTACACAGGAATTGCCTACAAGCTTGGTGAAGTTCATGAAGGAACTGCCACAATGGATTGGATGGCCCAGGAACAAGAACGGGGCATTACTATCACTGCGGCAGCCATTAGTACCAATTGGCTTGATCACCGAGTTAATATTATCGATACCCCAGGTCATGTAGACTTTACCATTGAAGTTGAGCGTTCTATGCGGGTGTTAGATGGGGTAATTGCTGTTTTCTGCTCAGTGGGAGGTGTCCAGCCTCAATCTGAAACGGTATGGCGGCAAGCTGATCGTTACAAAGTCCCTCGAATTGCTTTTGTTAATAAGATGGATCGGACAGGAGCCAATTTTGTCAAGGTCTATGATCAAATAAAAGATCGGCTTAGAGCTAATGCCGTGGCTATTCAAATTCCTATTGGTAGTGAAGGCCAATTTAGGGGCATCGTTGATTTAGTCCGTATGCGAGCCAAAATTTATCAAGATGATTTGGGTCAAAACATTGAAGATACCGAGATCCCAACCGATCTTCTAGAACAGGCGAAACAACACCGTAGCCGACTGATTGAAGCCGTTGCTGAGACCGATGAAACCTTGCTAGAAAAGTATCTAGAAGGGGAAGAATTAAGCGAAGCAGAGATTAAACAAGGATTACGAAAAGGAACTTTGGATCGTTCGATAACACCACTTTTATGTGGTTCCGCCTTTAAAAATAAAGGGGTACAACTACTATTAGATGCAGTCGTTGATTACTTACCTTCTCCCTTGGATGTTCCCCCCATTACAGGACTACTAACCGATGGAACTGAAGATACCAGGAAAGCTTCTGATGAAGAACCATTCTCAGCCTTGGCTTTCAAAATTGCCTCTGATCCTTATGGTCGTTTGACTTTTATGTGGGTGTATTCTGGTGTCTTGACAAAAGGAAGCTACGTCTACAATGCCACCAAAGAGCAAAAAGAAAGAGTCTCCCGCCTAATAATCCTGAAATCCAATGACCGTATTGAAGTTGATGAAATGCGAGCAGGAGACTTAGGGGCAGCGATCGGGTTGAAAAATACTACCACTGGGGATACTCTGTGTGATGAGAATCGACCGATTATTCTCGAATCTCTATATATTCCCGAACCCGTTATCTCTGTAGCAGTAGAACCCAAGACTAAACAAGACATGGAAAAACTCTCCAAAGCCTTACAAGCTTTGTCTGATGAAGATCCTACTTTTCGTGTCAGCGTTGATCCAGAAACCAACCAAACCGTAATTGCCGGGATGGGGGAACTACATTTAGAAATTTTAGTTGATCGGATGTTGCGAGAATATAAAGTTGAAGCAACCGTCGGTCAACCTCAAGTTGCTTACCGTGAAACCATTCGCAAAGCTTGTGACGCGGAAGGCAAATACATCCGTCAAAGTGGTGGTAAGGGCCAATATGGTCACGTTGTGATTCAATTAGAACCCGGAGAACCCGGTAGTGGCTTCGAGTTCATTTCCAAAATTGTCGGTGGGGCTATTCCTAGAGAATATATTGCCCCTGCCGAGCAAGGAATGAAAGAAGCCTGTGAATCGGGGATTATTGCAGGGTATCCTGTGATTGACCTCAGAGTAACCTTAGTAGATGGTTCTTACCACGATGTTGACTCTTCAGAGATGGCGTTTAAAATCGCCGGATCAATGGCTATTCGCAACGCGGTTAATAAAGCCTCCCCAGTCATCCTCGAACCCCTGATGAAAATTGAGGTAGAAGTCCCAGAAGATTTCCTAGGAGATGTGATGGGCGATCTCAACTCCCGTCGGGGTCAAATTGAAGGGATGAACTCTGAAGACGGACTTGCCAAGGTTTCTGCTAACGTTCCTCTAGCAGAAATGTTTGGTTACGCGACCGATATCCGGTCAAAAACACAAGGTCGAGGGATTTTCTCAATGGAATTTAGCCATTATGCAGAAGTCCCTCGTAACGTCGCTGAGGCGATAATTGCTAAAAACACAGGGAACGCTTAAGACAGTGACTTGTTATCAGTGATCAGTGATCAGTAAGCCATTCATAGTGGATAATAGACTATTGGTAACTGATGACTGAGAAACATCACTGCCTAGAATAAAGAAGACAAAAAAAGGAACAGTTGATTCATGGCACGCGCAAAATTTGAACGGAATAAACCTCACGTTAACATCGGAACTATCGGTCACGTTGACCATGGTAAGACAACCCTAACAGCAGCCATCACCATGACTCTAGCGGCTGCTGGTAGTGCCAAGGCTCGTAACTACGAAGACATTGATGCGGCTCCCGAAGAAAAAGCACGGGGCATTACCATCAATACGGCTCATGTCGAATATGAAACCCCAAATCGTCATTATGCCCACGTAGACTGTCCAGGACATGCTGATTATGTTAAAAACATGATTACAGGAGCCGCACAAATGGATGGGGGGATTTTAGTGGTATCGGCAGCCGATGGCCCCATGCCCCAAACCCGTGAGCATATTCTTTTAGCTAAACAGGTAGGGGTTCCTAGTCTCGTGGTTTTCCTCAATAAAGAAGATCAAGTAGATGATGAAGAACTCTTAGAACTCGTTGAACTAGAAGTACGAGAACTGCTTAGTGAATATGATTTTCCTGGCGATGATATTCCTATTGTTACTGGGTCTGCTTTAATGGCAGTAGAAGCTCTCAAGGACAATCCTAAAATCTCCTCAGGAGAAAATAAGTGGACTGATAAAGTTCTTGACCTGATGAAAGCAGTCGATGACAATATTCCTGAACCTGAACGGGAAGTAGATAAACCCTTTTTAATGGCAGTTGAAGACGTATTCTCCATTTCTGGTCGGGGAACTGTAGCGACAGGACGGATTGAACGGGGTAAAGTTAAAGTGGGTGAAACCATTGAAATTGTTGGCATCAGAGACACCCGCAGCACCACCGTCACTGGGGTAGAAATGTTCCAGAAGACCCTCGACGAAGGGATGGCAGGGGATAATGTTGGCTTACTCTTAAGGGGTGTTAAAAAAGAGGATATTGAACGAGGCATGGTATTAGCAAAACCTGGTTCAATTACCCCCCACACCCTATTTGAAGGGGAAGTTTATGTTTTGACTAAAGAAGAAGGGGGCCGTCATACACCCTTCTTCAAAAACTATCGTCCCCAATTCTATGTTCGTACTACCGACGTGACTGGAACTATTCAAGATTACACCGCTGACGATGGCAGTGCAGTAGAAATGGTGATGCCTGGTGACCGGATTAAAATGACTGTAGAGTTAATTAATGCGATCGCTATTGAACAAGGAATGCGCTTTGCTATTCGCGAAGGTGGCCGTACCATTGGTGCAGGAGTCGTCTCTAAAATTCTTAAGTAGGACAATCAGATGATGAATAGTGACCAGTGATGGGAAAAACTCTCGAAACTGGTCACTCATTGTCAAAAAAACTTGATGTATTTACTGAACCTTGACAATTAAACACTATGGCTACTCTTGCTCAACAAAAAATTCGCATCCGCTTAAAAGCGTTTGACCGTCGTTTACTAGATACCTCCTGTGAAAAAATCGTCGATACCGCAAATCGGACAGATGCTACAGCTATTGGCCCGATTCCTTTGCCCACAAAACGTCGAATTTACTGTGTGCTGCGGTCGCCTCACGTTGATAAAGATTCACGAGAACACTTTGAAACTCGCACACACCGAAGAATTATAGATATTTATCAACCGTCTTCTAAAACCATTGATGCTTTAATGAAACTAGATTTGCCCGCAGGGGTGGAGATCGAAGTTAAGCTTTAGTCCCTGCTTTTTTTA
>JBCDDV010000013.1:0-13973 GCA_039180145.1 Cyanobacteria bacterium P01_G01_bin.49
AAAAGAAGGATAATTATTTATCATCTCATCCTCAAGTATCAGATATTTTATTATTGATTGAAATTGCTGATTCTACCTTAAAGTTTGATCGAGAAGTTAAGTTACCTCTCTATGCTGAAGCGGGAATTATCGATTTTTGGCTTTTTAATTTAATTGATCAGCAATTGGAAACTTATACTCAACCTTATCAAACCCTAAACGGTAGTTATAACTATCGATCGCAACAAATTTATTTGCCCGATGATGTTATTCATCTTCCTCATTTTCCTGATATTTCTTTAACCTTAAGACCTTTTTTAGTATTGCAATAATCAAGTTTGAGATTCCAGAGGAATAATCGTCTCTAAATCCTTTCGTCGAATCGTAATTACACAGGGACGGGGAGGTTCATTCGCTTCCTTGCTAGGCCAATTAGAACCGATGGGGACAGTTCTTTGCTGTATAAATTCTTGTCCTGATGTCGTCAGGAGAGAAAACTCACGCATTTCTGACGCTTGATCCATACGAGTGCCGTTCTTTTCTCCAGGATGTTGGATGGCTAAAAATAAGCTTTGTTGGTTTTGGCTAAACCAAGGGCCCGTCATTTCTACTTCCATTGGCCCCACGGCAAAAGGATAGGCTATTCCTTGATTAGCACCTTTTAGTGGTAGATACCAGAGTGCATTATTACCAAATATCCCCAATAGATCTGCTGTGCTTAGGGGTTCACCATCTTGCTGACGACTGCTGATTTCTTTATTATGTTTGCTAGTTGACATATCAGTCACCATCCATAAGTCTCCATTGAGATCAAATGCTAAATTATCTGGGTTAGAAAAACCGAGTCCTCCGATAGCGGGTTCTCCACCTGTGGCTAATAATTCCCAACGAAACGTCATCGAACTGGGATCATTATTATCTTCTTTAAGCTTCATGATCCAGCCATATTCGTAATTAGTTTCCCCGTTTGGGCCAAGAAAGACGGACTGATCTGGCCCCCCATCACCCCCTGGTGTACCGGAGGTAAAGGCAATAAACAAAGTTCCGTCAGAAGCGACTTCTGTATCTTCTGGGCGGGCAGTACAAGTGATTCCTACAGCGTTGCCAGCAAAGTGAGCATCAATTAAAATAGCCCCTTGTTGTTCTTGAGAATTGCCTTGGTAGAGATCCTTGAGGGTTTTAAATTTCTGGCGAAACGCCGTTACTGCTTCATCGGTAGTTACTTCTACCATACCGCCTTCAGCCCGATTAGGATTGGGTAAGGTAACTAGGTTGCCTTGAACTTGAGACGGTAACACTGGATTAATCGGAGTTTCAGGCTTTAACGCTATCCATTCTCCCGTTCCATCTGGCTTAAAAACAGCCCCATAAAGCATTCCTGACTCCATTAAACGTGAATTTTGTTTATCCTTGGGGTCAGAAATAATTCCTTGGGACACGAATTTATAAAGATGTCCTCCTCTGCGATCGCATCCTGAATAAACGGCAAGTTTTTTGTCTGCTTCGGCACGAAAAGCGACTGCTTCATGACGATAGCGTCCTAACCAAGTATGTTTTGTTCCATAATCATCTTTATTAGCTGGATCAATTTCTACCATCCAACCGTATTTATTTCCCGCTAACCCAAAGACATTACCCCGTCCGTCGACATCTTCATCTGTGATCAAAAAAGGAGTGACTGAAGGATTCATAGATGAACCATCGGCCATCACTGTTTCAGGAACTTGATCTTGAATATTTTCTTCCGCACTTAAAACAGTTCCCCAAGGGGTTGTCCCACCAGCACAGTTTTGAAAGGTTCCAATAATTTTACTGCCTAGACCATCTTCGTATCCCAGTTTATTTTCCTTTTCAAAGACTGTCACGCTAGGGCCAGTTGCCTTGAGATAGCGTTCGTCTTCTAGTCCTGATATGCCTGTAATTCGTCTATCTGCTGGGGAGTTTGTTCGTTGCCATTGTCCTTGAGCGTTGCGTGATAAGGAAATTACACCCATTCCTTGATCAATTAAACCTTCTTTGGCAATCATTTCAATTTTTGCTTTTAAAGGGTCATCTGACGATAAAGAAAACACATCAATCTTCCCTTCATTTTCTTTTGCCATTGCTTTGATTTCTGCAAAAGGAAGAGACTTACCAATGACTTTTTCGTAAGTTTCCATCCAAGTTTTACCACTAATATATTCAAAATTAATGGTTAAAAAGCCTTCATTAGAATTTGTTTCTATAAAAGATAAATAATCATTATTATAGCCAAAGCGAGAATCTCCTACTTGATCTCCCCACTGAGCGATTACATCGTAGGTAAAGCCTTCTGGTAAAACAAGATCATCGACGACTTCGTAAGTACGATAAACTGATTTTTGTTGTTCATCAGTTAGATTATCACTTGTTAAAGGAATTGGCACTTTAACTGGACTAAAAGCTAGAGAGTCTAAGTTTTCTGTTAATTGTGCTAAAGCATCAGAATTCTCTCTAATTTGGTGGGTAGAAACCAAAGAACTTGATAAGGTTTTTTCTCCTTGACCTAATAATGCTGCTCCCGTTCCCCATCCTAAAAACTTTAATAGATCCCGTCTTTTCATTGCCATAAAGTTGCCTTAATGCTGTCCGCAAACAATAATTTCTCTCAGATTATAATCTATCTTTGTTGAGAAAGTATCTTAGTTTTTTCTTAACCTTCCGGTAATTTTTTGTTAACTAATTAGATTAAGAAAAAATCTTAACACGGCTAGCTTTTTGACATCAATTCAATGACTAAACTATCAGATCTTTGACTTTATCTTGAATGACAGTTTTTTGCTCTTTATCATATCCCCAGCGTTCTAAAAAACTCGAATAATTTCCTGCTCCCTCGATAATTGTTGCTTGTAGTTTTTGTAACTTTTCTAACACTAAATCTAAATTGACTTGTTTAATTAAATTTGTCGTCCGTTGAGTTACTATACCTGAACCTTTAGCCGCTTCTTGATCATTATTTCTCTGATGAGTAATAACCATTGCCGAAGACATGGCTAAATTTTTGACTAATAATTCACTAACAATTTCAGGAGAAGATTTTAACGCCTTAATGACTGCTTTTGTCGGCGTATCAGCTAGGGATTTATCAGTGGTCAAATAAGTTACAAAAAAACCTCTTGCTCCATTTTCACTACTCACTAAATTGGTGATTGTTTCTTGAATTTCTTCTTCTTTCAGTTCATTTTTTTCTATTGATACTAAAAAATCTTCTGTCAACTGAAGAGCTTGTTCAAAGGAAATATTTTCGGTAATATGCTTATTCATCGTAAGCCCAATTTAATCATTATTTCATCAATAAACTATAGCACTTTATGAAGTGGAGGTGTCAAAAATTTCGATAATTATATATTCAATTTACAAATCACACTGATCAAGTGGGAAAGGCGAAAATATCAATATTTCCATGAACACTTTGGTCAGGAAATTGGTTAAGTTCATTGTTGATGGTTAATTGTTCATTGTCCCCTCATCCCCTCATCTTTTTTGCCTACTTACTTTCATCGTTTTCACCTATGCTGGATAACAAGATGGCCTTGATCAGTATCAATTTGTCCTTTCACAGAAAAAAAGCAATTCTTAGAATTCATTTAGGATTAAGTCATCTCTTCCTCATTTTTCTCCCTCATAATTAGATCTTGAGTCAGATAATCTGTAATTAATGAGTGATAATGTCTAAGCAACTTGTAGTCTTGATACTTTTAGCCATGATTAGTTTTTCTAGTGCGTTCGGGTATCATCAATTCCAGGCGATCGCACAGAATAATCCTCTGGCACCGTACCGTTGGCAAAATCGACTCCTCTTGGTATTTATTCCTAAAGTCAGTGATTCTCGTTTAGCTACCATTGAACAAACAATTACAGAGGTTGAGTGTGAGTTCCAAGACAGAGATTTGTTATTGGGGGTATTTGCCACTGATGCTCCTAGTTTCATCGGAACGGAGAAGATTGCAGCTTATGATGTAGCAGCATTGCGGGCTAAATATGGGATTAAAAGCCATGAGTTTGCTCTTATCCTCGTTGGCAAGGATGGACAGCCCAAGTCTCAACTCTCATCAGTCCCAGAAATTGAGCAAATTTTTGGGCGGATCGATACGATGCCGATGCGTCAACAAGAAATGGCAAATCGTCCTAATGCCTGTGATTCCTAAAAGTAAACCAGATGGTAAAAACTATGAGAAATGATCGTCGAATCCCGATTGCTTTACTTACTCTAAGACTGAGCGTCTTCCTAGTGATGCTCATGTGGACGTTAGATAAATTTGTCAAGCCGGATCATGCTGCTGCCGTTTTTCAGAAATTTTATCAAATTGGTGGACTAAGCCAGGAAATATTTTATCTGATTGGTTCGATTCAGCTATGTATTCTACTAGGATTTGTCGCAGGTTGGAAAAAGCGATGGACTTATTTGTTGGTACTGCTATTCCACTCTGTGTCTACATTTTCTTCCTATCGACAATATTTAGATCCTTTTAATAACTTGCTGTTTTTTGCAGCTTGGCCAATGTTAGCTGCTTGCTTTTCTCTTTACTTTCTCAGGGATCTCGATACCCTTTGGACATTGACGTACTCCCCCGACTAAAGTATGGGATTCTTAAAGGATGTTAAGAGGCGGGTTGAAACTGCGCCTCTTCACTCTTCTTCTTGCTTCGCCGATTCTTAACTAGACTGTTACCAGTCCCCGTCAGACCATCTCCACAAGCATTTTCATTTACGATGCGTCCCACCGCAAAAACACCACGATTTCTAATCACTTGAGCCGATGCTACATCTCTATGAGTTGTGTATCCACATGACTGGCAAGAATGAACTCGCTCAGATAATTCCTTTTTGCCCGTGTGAGCGCCACAATTAGGACATACCTGGGAGGTGTAATCTTTATTTACTTTGTCAAAGTATACCCCCCGTTTCCAACACACATAAGAGAGGATGGAAATAAACTGTCCAAATCCAGCATCTAGAGTGTGTTTAGAAAACATACCCTTTCCCCAAACTCGGAAATCAATGTCTTCAACAAAGATCATTCCTGCTTGGTCACATAAATGATGAGCTAGCTTAAAGTGCCAATCTTTTCTGGTGTCTGTAATATATTGGTGTAATCTGCCAATCTTCTGATTTAATTTGTGACGGTTGTTAGACCCTTTTTTCTTGTTTTTAAGCCTACGTTGCAGCAATTTCAGCTTGCGGTGCTGGCTGATTAAAAACTTGGGACGTTTAACTAATTCACTATCAGAGGTTACTAGAAATTGATCTAGGCCAAGATCAATACCTATAGGATGTCCAACCGCCATAGGGTTAGGGATATTAACATCACACTCTAAGGAAAGGATGACGAAATAACCACTAGCCTTGCGAACAATACGCGCTTGCTTAATGACAAAACCTTGAGGAATTTCTCTTGATTTAATGAATTCAATTTGACCTAGTTGCGGTAATTTTAAATAATTACCTTGATAACAATTTGTAAGCATCTGAGGAAACACAAACGACCGCATCCGATACTGGTTTTTAAACCTCGGAAATCCCATGCCTTTACGCTGCATATCTACAAAGGCTGTTTTTAGTTTTCTCAACACTTGCTGCAACATCTGGGCGTTAACAGTTTTAAGTTCTGGATATCGCTTTTTAGTTGCGGTTAAAGATTTACATTGCTGCGCGTAATTAGGGTAAGGAACTGATGGATCGATAATGTATTCAGACTCTATTGAACAAGCGTCAATCCCGCACTTACGAGCATTTAACCAGTCCTTACGCTCCCGTAAGGCATAATTCCAAACTTTACGACAAATAACCAAAATTCGCTCAATTTCTTGAACCTGTGAAAGTGTCGGTTTAAGTTTGTACTCGTAACTGAGATTTAACATTGTCATAAATCAATATCTACAAATCATTAAAACCCCCAACACTCAATTATGCTAGTCCAACTAACCGCTCACTGAGATCCCACATACGTTCTGCTTTTTCCTCATCACGAGCTTGAGGAGAAACCTTTTGGACAAATGCCTCACGGCCTTTTTTCTGGCGATTTCCCCAACTCCAATAAGCTCCAGACTGACCATATTCGGGTTCAGTGATCACATCAGCAACCCGTTCTCCTGCTAATTCTTGAGAGACATAACCTCCTGTGATATTTTTTTGGAACCAGGGAAACAGCTTTTGGAACAAAGGATAATGGTTACGGAATAAAGGCGTATCAGCCACACAACCTGGATAAAGAGAAGTAAAAATAATCCCTGTTGTGTCATGGTAACGGCGGTGTAACTCCCGCATGGTCAATACATTACACACTTTGCTGTCTTTATAGGCTTTGACTGGTTCAAACTTTTTGCCATCGATCATGGAAATTGGGTCTTTAAACCCATTAACAAAGCCTTGTAAATTTCCTAGATCGGGACGCGGGGGAATTTTACCACCTAATTCATCAGGGTTGTGAGTCACTGTTCCTAAAATGACTAACCGTTTTTCCGGGACTGGTGAATTTTTGAGATCCTCTATCATCAGGTTACATAGAAGGAAATGTCCTAGATGGTTTGTCGTCATGGTTAATTCGTAACCTTCAGGACTGCGTAAGGGTTCTTTTAACAAAGGCATATAAATTGCTGCATTGCACAGCAACGCATCTAGCGATCGCCCACTGGATCTGAAGTCTTTGACAAACTGCTGCACACTGTCTAAACTACCTAAGTCAATTTGCATCACCGTATAGCGATCCATGGGAATTTCTAATTCTTTAGCCACTTGATGTGTCTTGGGTTGGTTTCGACAAGCCATAACCACGTGCCAACCTCGTTCAGCCATGGCTTTGGCAGCATACAAACCCACACCGGATGACGCACCTGTAATGACAACGGTTGATTGATGATTTTCTCCCATTATCTTGAGACTCCCTTAAAATCTTATTAACTATTTCTAGGATCTCACAGAGCGTTATGATTGCGGTAGTTAATTGATAGTTTTATCTGTGTTATGGGGACATAGAGACGTGACGAGGATGGCTTGATACCCGACTTAACCAAGCTTGAATCGCTTTATAACCTGAAATGTCAAAGCCGCCTTGATGAGCAACATGGGTATAGGCGTATAAAGAGATATCTGCAATGGTTAGTCTATCATCTACAAAAAATTTGGTTTCCGATAATTGTCGTTCCATGACTGCGAGAGCTTTGTATCCTCCTTCTTTTTTTCCCTCAAATTCTGCTCTGCGTTCTTCAGGTAAACCGAGATACTTGGCAATAAATCTGGCTACTGCAATGTACGGTTCGTGGCTATATTGTTCAAAGAACTGCCATTGAAGCACTTTTGCTCTTGTCCAAGGTTCATTGGGTAGATAGTTGGTGCCGTGAGCAAGATAGTTAAGGATAGCGTTTGACTCGCTGAGGCATTCTCCAGATGGTAATTCAAGAAGGGGAATTTTACCGTTGAAATTTTTGGACAGAAACTCTTCTGTTCTCGTTTCCCCCTGTAAAATATCTATTTCTATCCACTCATGAGCAATTTCAAGATAGCTCATCAATAGTTTAATCTTGTAACAATTGCCAGACTGAATATCTCCATAAACTCGATACACTGATCAACCCCTTAGCGGCATTCAACTTTAATCTTTTCTTTACAAATAGTCTCTAAAATATCCCTAAAATAGCATAAATATTGTATATAAGATTTATCCCGCTCTTCGTGTTTTTCAGTGCTTTAACCTTACCTTAATGGTGACTTCGGCACTAATTGCGGGAACTTTAAAACTATAAACGAACTTAATCCTCCAACAATGAAAAAGGAAACTCAACAGAAGCACCAGCCATCGAGTACTAACTGGTGGAAAACACTAGATCTCAAAAAGAAGACGACTCTGATGGCGATCACCATGAGTACGCTTCCCGTGTTGCTAATTGGTTCAGTCTCTTATTACTTTGCCAATCGCACTATTACCGAACGCATTACCGAAGAACAAGCAGCCCAAACGTTTGATATGGCAGATAAGGTAAAGCGTTCGATGGAAGAACGCTTTATGGACATCAAGCAGATGGCCAACTTATCTATTTTTGCCGATCCTAGACTTAGAGAAATCGCTACGCCACAACAAAAAGATCGAACGCTTCAACGAGTGATTGAGTCTTCTGATGGACTCTACAATAGTATTGGTATCTTTGAGATGAATGGCGATCGCATTGCTCAAGGAGAAACAGGCATTGCCCTTCCCAACCACAAAAGCAGAGACTATTTCCAAGCAGTTCTTGAAACTGACCAGCCAGCGATCGCTCAGCCGAGACCATCTAAAACCACAGGTGTCTTCAGTCTCCACTTTGCTGCACCTGTCAAAGACGCTCTGAGTAATCAGACCATCGGTATTATTCGCTCCCGTGCTACTGTCGAAGATCTCGAAAATTCCATCAAGAACTACGGTCACGAAGGAACAACCAGTTACGTTCTAACGAATAATAAGTCCGACGCCTTTATTAGTAATGTTGACGAATGGGAAAAAGATAACTTCATCAAAGACTTTCCCATATTAAAAGATATCATCGAGGCCAGACAAGCAACAACAGTTACAGCCGTAGGAGAAAACTCAAAAGAAGAATGGCTGATTTCCTACGTGCCGATTGCTAACCTGTCTGGTCACCCTGACCTAGACTGGGATGCAGTTTTGCTCACCAAAACCTCTGTGGCATTCGCAGCGCAGCAACAATTACTATGGACATTTATTCTAGGAACAGGCTTGACAGCCCTTTTCATTGGTATTATTGCCGCTTATCTTGCTAATCGTATGACTCGTCCGCTCCTTGCCTCGACTAAAGCCGTTGAGAAATTAGGTAAAGGGGAACTCGATACTCGCATCACCATCGAGGGAGAAGACGAACTCGCAACGTTAGGTTCTAATATCAACCTGATGGCAGAACAGATTCAGTCATTACTAGGCGAGAAAGAAGAACGCAATGCAGAGCTAGCATTTAATATTGAAGAAGTCAAAAAAGCCAAAGCCTCTGCTGAAGAAGCAAATCAGGCAAAAAGTTCCTTCCTAGCAAATATGAGTCACGAGTTGCGGACTCCCATGAATGCCATTATTGGCTACAGCGAAATGCTACAAGAAGAAGCCGAAGATCTTGGACAAGAAGATTTTCTTCCTGATTTACAAAAAATTCACGCCTCCGGTAAACACCTACTCAACCTCATCAACGACATCCTCGATCTATCCAAAATTGAGGCAGGTCGCATGGAAATTTATCCAGAAACCTTTGAAGTGACAACCCTAATTGAAGAAATTACTGCCACTATCGATCCTTTGATTCAGAAAAATGCTAACTCTCTGATTATTCGTTGCTCTGATGACGTTGGCTCGATGTATAGTGATCTCACAAAAATGCGTCAGAGTTTATTTAATCTGCTCAGCAATGCTAGTAAGTTTACCGACAAGGGAACCATTACCCTCGATGTTGAGCGTTATAGCAAAGACAATCGAGATTGGCTGCGTTTCCAGGTCAGCGATAGTGGCATTGGCATCAGTCCAGACCAAATTGACAAACTTTTCAAGGAATTTAGTCAAGCAGATGCATCCACCACTCGTAAATACGGTGGGACAGGTTTAGGCTTAGCCATTACCAAAAAGTTTTGCCAGATGATGGAAGGAGATATTTCGGTTAAAAGTCAAGCAGGCAAAGGCTCTACCTTCACTATTGATGTACCTGCTCAGGTCACCGTTGCTCAAAACCCGACTTTAGCAGAACGTTCTGAGAATGTGCATCTTCCTTCTCATTCCCTTGACACTATTTTAGTCATCGATGACGATCCGCAAGTTCGAGATATTATCGAACGTTTTCTCACCAAACAAGGCTTTTTTGTCAAAACAGCGAGTAGCGGACAAGAAGGACTCAAATTGGCTAAGGAAATTCAACCCGATGCTATTATCCTCGATGTGATGATGCCAGAAATGGATGGATGGGCGGTACTTAGTACCCTCAAAGCCGATACCCAACTCGCTCAAATTCCGGTCACCATGATGACGATGGTCGATGATAAAAATCGAGGGTTTGCCTTGGGAGCAACGGACTATCTACTCAAACCGATTGATCGCCATGCTTTAATGGCCATTTTAGAAAGATATCAATTAAATCCCTCCGCTAGTACGGTGATGGTCGTCGATGATGAGGCAACCATGAGAGAAATGACTCGCCGCCAACTCGAAAAACAAGGATGGGATGTCATAGAAGCTGAAAATGGCCTTCAGGCACTAGAAATGATGGCAAATTATTCTCCAGCGTTAATCGTAACGGATTTAATGATGCCAGAAATGGACGGGTTTGAGTTAATTGAACGCCTCAGAGAACATCCTCAGTGGAACTTGGTTCCCGTGATTGTCCTTACTGCCAAGGACTTAACCCAAAATGAGAGCGATCGCTTAAATGTCTCTGTTCAACGCGTCTTTCAAAAAGGTGCTTATGATCGCCACACCCTACTTTTGGAAGTTTATGATCGAGTTTCTTCAGCAATTGCTCTACGCAAAGAAACGTATGTCGAGAAATAATGCCAGGACTGGTTGCCATTTAACTTAGACCCAAGGAACGATCCTGAATTTAGATGATGACGATAAAAATTTGGCTCAAGCTCAGGAGGAGCGACAATGCCTAAAATCCTTTTAGTTGAAGACAACGAAACCAATCAAGATATGCTATCTCGTCGCCTCAAACGCAAAGGTTACGAAATTGTTCTCGCAGTTGATGGCGCTCAAGCAGTATCCCTAGCGACAGCAGAAACGCCTGATCTGATTTTGATGGATCTGAGCTTACCGATTATGAATGGCTGGGATGCAACCAAGAAGATAAAAGCTAATCCAGAGACACAGCACATTCCCATCATTGCTCTGACGGCTCATGCCATGAGTGGCGATCGCGAACAGGCCCTTGACGCAGGCTGTGATGATTATGACACGAAACCCGTTGAACTTTCTAGACTGCTGAGCAAAATTACGGCGCAATTAGACGAGGTTGTCGCTCCGCAGTTTGAGAAAGTAATCCCTAAAATTGATTTAGATGAAGAAAAAACTGAACCCAACTTGCCATTAGGAGATTCATTAACCCAGAAGTTACCAGAGACAGTTCCAACTAAATTGGCTCAACCTTCTGTTCCAAAAATCCTTTTAGTCGAAGACAACGAAACCAATCAAGATATGCTATCTCGTCGCCTCAAACGCAAAGGTTACGAAATTGTTCTTGCCGTTGATGGCGCTCAAGCAGTATCCTTAGCGACAGCAGAAATGCCTGATCTGATTTTGATGGATCTGAGCTTACCGATTATGAATGGCTGGGATGCAACCAAGGAGATAAAAGCTAATCCAGAGACACAGCACATTCCCATCATTGCTCTGACGGCTCATGCCATGAGTGGCGATCGCGAACAAGCCCTTGACGCAGGCTGTGATGATTATGACACGAAACCCGTTGAACTTCCTAGACTGCTGAGCAAAATTACCACACAGTTAGAAAGGCTTGCCACTTGGCAACCGACAGAAGTGATGGCTAACACTGAGGCAGATGGAGAAAAAACTGAACCCAACTTGCCATTGGCAGAATCGTTACCAGAGACAGTCCCAACTGAATTAGCTCAACCTTGTGTGGCAAAAATCCTGTTAGTTGAAGACAACGAAATCAATCAGGATATGCTATCTCGTCGCCTAAAAAACAAAGGTTACGAAATTCTCCTTGCCGTTGATGGGGGCCGAGCAGTATCCTTAGCCGTAGAAGAAAAGCCTGATCTAATTTTGATGGATCTGAGCTTACCCATTATCAATGGTTGGGATGCAACCAAGAAGATAAAAGCTAATCCAGAGACACAGCACATTCCTATCATTGCTCTGACTGCCTATTCTATGAGTTGCGATCACGAACGAGCCATTGAAGTAGGCTGTGATGATTATGACACGAAACCCGTTGAACTTCCTAGACTGCTGAGTAAAATTACGGCGCAGTTAGAAAGGGTGGCCACGTCGCCATCTGAAGAAGTGGTGGCTAACATTGAGGCAAATGGAGAAAAAACTGAACCCAACTTGCCATTGGCAGAATCATCGCCCCAGAAGCTAATAGAAGTTCCCCAAGATAGTGTCGTTGAATCTTCTGGTCTATTGAATCTGGAGGCTGAGACCCAGGCGCAATTTGGGCTGGAAATAGCGCAACACGACACAAAATTGCTGCAACTTCAGCAAGTAATTAAGCTCGTGTACGCGCCTCTTGATAATAATTTTTGGCGCACAGGTAATTTAGTCAGACTTTCAACCAAGAAAGCGGAGATAGTCTCAAATAAAAAAACGAAAATCTCTCTTCAAAGTGAAATCAGGCTCCGATTTTGGGGACATAATTCTTTAGAACTGGGTTCAGAATTCGGTGAAACGATACATGCTATTGTTTCGGAAATATCTGAAGAAGATAATCAACGCTTTTTTGTCCAGTTTATTGGCCAATCTCCGCAAATTGAAATGATTTTGAATGATTCCAAATTCCTGACTTCTACTAAAGTTTTTGATTAGGCTGGTAAGGCAACAATTACAGGAATTTTTCTATGAGGTACCATAACTTAATCTATGACGACTCAAGCCCAAGAATTAGTTGATTTGGCTTTAAAAATGGGGGCTTCTCATGCAGAAGTTTATCAGTCTCGCTCCCTTTCTCATCCCGTTTTTTTTGAAGCAAACCGTCTTAAACAGTTAGAAAGTTCACAGTCACAAGGCATAGCTTTACGTCTTTGGAAGCAAGGACGTCCAGGGCTAGCAGTGGCTTATGGAGAGGTGGAAAGTCAACGGTTAGTAGAAAAAGCGATCGCACTCTCTGAGTTAAACTGTCCTGAAACCATTGAATTGAGCGAACCGCGCACAGCTATTTATCCCAATGTCGGGAACATTATTCCGGTTGAGAACTTAGTTGAAGTGGGAAAAAATGCGATCGCCAAATTACGGGAGGCTTATCCAGCAGCTTTATGTAGCGGCGAATTTTCCTGTGAACAAGATGTCACTTGCTTGATCAATTCTCAAGGGCTTCATTGCCAATATAGTGATACTTCTATCAATTATTATTTAGGCTTAGAATGGGTCAGAGAAGAAGATTTTTTGGGGATTTATGAAGGGGAACAAACTCGTGATCAACTTAATACTGATAAGGTGGTTAAAGAGATTTTGCAGCGATTAGAATGGGCCAAAGAGAATGTTCTTCCTCCCATTGGTCGCACTCCTATCTTATTTACTCCCAATGCAGCCTCTCTGCTATGGGAAACCGTTGCTGATGCCATTAATGGAAAAGTTGTGTTAGAAAAATCTTCTCCTTGGGGTGATAAATTAGGAGAAAAAGTAATTTCTGAAAAACTCACTTTATCCCAACAACCTAATCATGATCCTTACATTTGTCCCTTTGATGATGAGGGAACTTCTACCCAAAATTTAGCCTTAATTTCTCAAGGAAAATTACAACAATTTTATAGCGATCGCACGATTGGACGTGCTTTCGGTAAACAAAGCACTGGAAATGGTTTTCGTCCCAGTTTAGGTCGTTATCCTACCCCTAGTTTAGTCAATTTAATTGTTGAACCGGGTACCCATACTTTTGATGAGTTAATTCAACAACTAGATCACGGTATTATTGTCGATCAAATGCTAGGAGGAGGAACCGATATTTCTGGAGAATTTTCTGTTAATGTTGACTTAGGTTATTGTGTCAGCAATGGACAAATTACAGGCAGAGTCAAAGACACAATGGTGTCAGGTAATGTTTATCCTGCTCTCAAACAAGTGATCGCTCTAGGAAATGATCCTCGCTGGACAGATTCTTGTTATACACCTTCTCTGATAATAGACGGTTTATTTGTTATACCAATTTCCCAAACTTAGGCTACACTTAGTATGAGTAATTAATTTCAAGAGATCGCCCTTTATGCCAAGTGTAGTAAAAATCGAGATAAGTGAATCAGCAGAAACTCTTAAGACACTCCTAAAAAATGCAAAAACA
>JBCDDV010000014.1:0-13823 GCA_039180145.1 Cyanobacteria bacterium P01_G01_bin.49
ATTTTTACTAGTAACTTAAATCGAACAATTCATTCAGCGACAATTCTTCAGCCTCAAGTTAAACCAATCAATAACGCAATTTTTCGAGAAATAAACTGTTGGCGAGATTTTTCTACCAAGATTGAAATTCCGGCTCTTAGTTGGGCAATTCTTTGTCAAATATTATGGAGATTAAAAATTCCTCCCATTGCCGAATCAACAAATGCCGTTGAACAAAGAGCCAAGCAAGCGGCAGAGATATTGATACAAAACCATCAACTTTATGGTTCGATTGTTTTAGTCGCTCATGGAGGTATTAATACTTTTATTGCTAAAGAATTAAGGCTTTTAGGATGGCAAGGTTCTCGAAATATTAATAATAAGCATTGGGGATGTACAAAATATTCATTGCTTAATTCGTATTTTGGCAATCAATGCAAGGTGGGACAAAAAGACGAATAGGTTCTAGAGCTTTCATCGAGAACACGAGTTATTTCTTCTCTTCTAGATCAAAATATAAACCTGACTAACTATCTCGAAGAGCATCAATAGATTTTGCTCAAGTCGTAAGTCCTATCCCACAAGGATTAGAGGGGGATATGGGAGTAAAATTCATGAATCGTCGCCATCCCCCGTTTAAGGATGGGTCATATTTTCGGGACAGACAATAGCTTGAAATTCTTCGACACTCAGAAATCCTAAAGCAACACAAGCATCTTGTAACGTTGTTTTTTCTTGATAAGCTTTTTTGGCAACTTTAGCGGCATTATCGTAGCCAATATGAGGATTTAGAGCAGTTACTAACATTAACGAATTATTGAGAAAATGATCAATTTGTGATTGATTAATCTCTAGTCCTGCAACTAAATGATCAGTAAAAGAAGAACAAGCATCTGCTAGTAAGCGAATAGAATTGAGGAGATTAAAAATTAAGAGAGGTTTGAACACATTTAACTCAAAATTTCCCTGACTTCCTGCGATCGCAATAGCGGCATCATATCCCATCACCTGCACGCAAACCATCGTCATCGCTTCGCATTGGGTAGGATTCACTTTTCCTGGCATAATCGAAGAACCAGGCTCATTGGCAGGTAAAATTAGCTCACCGAGACCACAACGGGGGCCAGATCCTAACCAACGAATATCATTAGCAATTTTCATCAAAGAGCAAGCTAAGGTTTTGATCGCCCCACTGGTCATGACAATGGCATCATGGGCAGCTAGTGCAGCAAACTTATTGGGGGCCGCAACAAAGGGTAAACCTGTAATTTGGGCAATTTCTGCGGCTACCCGTTGGGAAAACTCAGGATGGGTGTTTAATCCTGTCCCCACTGCTGTTCCTCCAATGGCTAATTCATAAAGATCAGGTAAGGTGAATCTCAGGCGATCAAGATCCTTATCTAATTGGGAAACATATCCCGAAAATTCTTGTCCCAAAGTCAGGGGAACTGCATCCATGAGATGAGTCCGTCCAATTTTTACGATGTCTTGAAATGCCTCCATTTTTACTCTTAAACCATCCCTTAATTTAGTGATCATTGGTAACAATTTATGATGAATTTCTTCAACAGTCCCAATGTGCATTGCAGTAGGAAAGGTATCATTAGAAGATTGGGACATATTGACGTGATCATTGGGATGAATCGGGTCTTTGCTGCCTAATATTCCTCCAGCTAAAGCGATCGCACGATTGGCAATTACTTCATTAGCATTCATGTTAGTTTGTGTGCCACTACCTGTTTGCCAAATTCTCAAAGGAAAGTGATCATCAAGAGTTCCTGCAATTACTTCATCAGCAGCTTTGACGATTAATTCTGCTTTATCTGCGGGTAATTTTTCTAAATCTTTATTAACAACTGCCGTTGCTTTTTTAAGAATACCAATAGCCCGAATCATTTCTCTGGGCATAACATCATCACCGATGGCAAAATAATGCAGAGATCGTTGGGTTTGTGCGCCCCAATAGCGATCATCTGCGACTTCAATACTTCCCATGCTATCGGTTTCAATTCGCATCTTTATTATCCTTTTCTTGACTTCTAGATTATAAGACTTTTCTGAAATGAGAAAAATAAGTCTTCATTTGACCAAATTTTTAGTCAAGTTTCTAATTGACTGACGTTAGGCTAAATTCGGGACAAACCTCAATTCTCTTGATAAACTGGCTTAGAGATTAATTCTCATAAAAATTCTTGACAACAACCCTTAACTCCTAAATATTCCGACAGATATTATTAATGTAATGATTTCTATTTATATCCTGACCTACAATGAACAAGTAGATATTGCCGAATGTATTGAGTCGGCGATCTCCTTATCTGATGATGTGATCGTTGTCGACTCTTTTAGCAGCGATCGCACCCTAGAAATTGCCTCCCGTTATCCCGTGCAAATCTTTCAGCATCAGTTTGAAAGTCATGGAAAACAAAGGACTTGGATGTTAAAAAACATCCCAACCAAGTATCAATGGGTCTATCTCCTTGAAGCAGACGAACGCATGACCCCAGAATTATTTGCCGAATGTGTGGCAGCCAGTCAACGTCAAGAAGCAGTGGGATATTATGTCGCAGAACGGGTGATCTTTATGGGTCAATGGATACGTCGCAGTACCCAATACCCCCGTTATCAGATGCGTTTGTTGGAAAAAGGTCAGGTTTGGTTTGGAGACTATGGCCATACGGAAAGGGAAGTTTATTCAGGCCCAGTCAGTTTCCTCAAAGAAACCTATCCTCACTATACCTGTGGCAAAGGATTAAGTCGTTGGATAGAAAAGCATAACCGCTATTCGACGGATGAGGCCAAAGAAACCCTTTATCAATTAGAAAAAGAGGGGGTTAATTGGAAAAACTTGCTGTTTGGCGCAACGGAAGTCGAAAAACGACGCGCTTTAAAAGATCTCTCCTTAAGATTACCCTTTCGTCCCATTATCCGTTGGTTTTATATGTATTTCATTTTAGGGGGAATCTTAGATGGAAAAGCGGGGTTTGCTTGGTGTACCTTACAAGCATTTTATGAATATCTAATTTTATTAAAAGTAGATGAATTACGAGAAACCAATCTAGAATCACCTTGCCCAAATTCTCTCAAGTATCCCCATACAGAAGAACCCGTGAAGACGGTTTCTCTTAAACAGTAATCAAGAAGAACCCAAATTCAACAAGTTTTCTCCGGTTACGCGACAGATGCGCCAGTCAGGTAAAATATCGGCACCCATGCCTTGATAAAATTTAATGGCTGGTTTGTTCCAATCAAGAACACTCCATTCTAATCTTCCAGCATCCCTCTCTAGGGCTAATTTTGCCACGTAGCTCAACAAGGCTTTTCCGATACCTTGACGACGATAATCGGGTAAAACATAGATATCTTCGATATAAAGACCAGGTTTCGTCAAAAAAGTCGAATAGTTAGAAAAAAACAGAGCAAATCCCACAGACTTCTCTTGCCATTCAGCAATAATCGCCTCCCCATATGGCTTTTCTCCAAAAAGATGCTTTTCTAAGGTTTGTGGGGTTCCTGTCACTTGATGGGATAATTGTTCGTACTCTGCCAAAGCCTGAATTAAGCTGAATAGAGCGGCAACATCAGCAGGGTTTGCTGGACGAATGATAAGATTTTCCAAATTAGATGCGTTGGTAAAATTCACAAATTGACGTTTATACGAAATCCGGATAACTAGTTATTATTCGGTTTTCTCATAAAATCCTGCTCCCTTTGCTCCGAAGTTCCCTTGCTTACCTTACTAGAAGGATATGTTATTCAACCAGATTTCATCTTGTAGGGGTGAACAACTTCTCATCCCCCCTACTTTGATTGCATTGTGCTTTTAGATAGTTATGTCTTTCAGGTAACGAAAAATTCCCTAAGATTTTTAGATAGTAAGCTTTTTTCCTGTTACCTGGATGCAATGCAATAACTTTTAGTGAAGCCATCCTTTCAGACGACGAGCAACTTGGGGACGACGTAACTTTCGCATTGCCTTACTTTGAATTTGACGGACTCTTTCCCGTGATAGGTTAAACATTCCTCCCACTTCTTCTAAGGTGTGAGGTTGGGAAGTACATAAACCATAACGCAAAGAAATGACATCTTTTTCTCTTTCGGTGAGAACATCACTCAAGACAGCGGAAATCTCATGACGCAACATACCCTCATTCATCCTTTCTTCAGGTAGTTGTAGATCTTGGTCTTCGAGTAAATCCACTAATTCGGTGTCTTCTCCTTTCCCGACTCGATGGTTCAGAGATAAAGATTGTCGCCGTAGTTGCAATAGTTGACGTAACTGTACAGGGGTGACTTCTAATTCTTGAGCCAGTTCTTTTTCACTAGGATTGCGCTGTAATTTCTGCTTTAATACCCGTTGTGCCTTTTTGAGCTTATTAAGTTTTTCGACAACATGGATAGGTAGACGAATGGTTCGAGCATCATTGGCAATGGTTCGGGTAATTGCTTGACGAATCCACCAGTAAGCATAGGTTGAGAATTTATAACCTTTGTTGGGGTCAAATTTTTCAGCAGCGCGGTTGAGTCCGATCGCACCTTCTTGAATTAAATCTAAGAAAGGAACACCGCGATTTAGATAACGTTTGGCAATAGATACAACCAATCGTAAATTAGAGCGAATCATTTTCCGTTTAGCAGTACGTCCCCGATAAAGACGATTTTCAAACTGTTTCTGGTTTTCAAACCCCATAGCTACGGCTAGTTCTGCTTTCGTAGGAGAACGATCTAATTCTTCTGCGAGTTGTTGGCGTTTTTCCTCTGTATCGACTAAAAACTGCACGCTACAAGCTAACTCAACTTCTTCTTCTGCATTAAGAAGAGGATAACGGGCCATTTCTTTGAAAAAAGCACCTACAGTATCATCGGAAACAGTCTTGCGATATCCTGCACCATATTGTTTCCCTAATTCATTAGATAGGTTGGAAAATTCCACTTCAACTGCTTGAAGATCATTTTCCGTTTGTTCGAGTTCCTCAGCTTCTATTTCCATTGGATTAAACTGATCGGTTAAAGCGTTGGATTGCATCATTTGTGTTGTATTCATAAGCTGCTATTTCCAAGGAAGGAGTAAAACGGGTTATCTGGATTTGGGAACAATAATTTGAGAGACGAGGTCAACTATGTTGTGAATTGGTCGATTATTAAAAGTTAGTTTGACCAGTAAATTTAAGATTACCTTAACAATTTGCTTGGTCATTTTTATTAGTAATCAATCACAACAAAAAGGACTATTAGAGAAAGAAAAAAGAACAAAACTTAATCTTGCCATTTGATTGGGTGACTATCGCCTCCAACCTTTATCAATCAATGATTAAAAGAACTGATTGCTTATCAGGCTACCAGAATCATGGAGAGTTTTTGTCTATCTAATTACAAAAAAGCAAATTGATTCTGAAGAAGGAATGTTTGTTGCGCTAAACTAAATATTTTTTTAAACATCTTGTCTTCTCCTTCACAATAGTAATTATTTTTTTTTGCCTTTATTTCCAATAATTTATCTGATTTTGAGAGACTTTTCCCCTCGATTAAGATAAAGTTATGTTACAAAAGAAATTTCAGATGGTTTATTAAAAAAATCAGAAATAAAAAATTTTTCGTATCCGTTTATACTGTAACTTATCTCAACAAAATTTGTGTAGGGATTGATCACGGTTCTTAACAGTAATCCCAGTCTCTTGATCATCTGTTTGCTGTTTCTCTGAGGTAACTAAAACTTATTCCAGAGTTCTCGATGACTAATCGTCGGTAAAGTGACATCAAAACAAGTCCCAACCTCAACTTCACTTTTTACTGTAATGTTTCCCCGATGAGCAGTGGCGATCGCCTGAGCAATTGATAAACCTAACCCTGTTCCCTGACTACGATGACGCACTTTATCAGCACGCCAAAAACGATCAAAAATATGGAGCAAGTCTTCTGAGGCAATGCCAACTCCGGTATCTTCTACCAAAACTTTAGCAACACGATTATCGTGCAAGAGACGAACTATCACAAAACCTTGAGAGGGAGTGTAATTAAGGGCATTATGAATCAAGTTAGAAAATAGGCGGTTAATTTGTCCTTTGTTGCCCATCACCCAAACTGGTTCAAAGTCTTGGTACTCTAAAGTAATTTCTTTTTCTTGAGCTAAAGGTTCGAGCAATTCGAGCAAATCTTGAAGTAACTCATTCAGAGAAAATCGAGTCCACTCTAAATTAGATTTGATGACGGGGGTATCAGTCCTCGCTAAAAATAGTAAATCTTCGACTAAATAAATCATTTGTTCGGTTGCGCTTGCAACTGCCTTAACTTTTCTCATATCCTTAGCTTGGAGACGCTCTGGATGGCGACGCATAAGATCAATAGAGGCTTTAATAGCAGTTAATGGATTGCGTAATTCATGGGACGCGTCAGCCGTAAATTGCTTTTGTTGTTGAACAGTTTTTTCAATGGGTTTCACCGATTTTTCAGTGAGCCAAAACCCGCCTAAAGTAACTAATCCCAATGTGGCAACAATGGCACCAGTTAAATGGAAAAAGAGTTGTTTTTTTTCTGATTCTAATTCTGTCAATGACTGACTAATGCGGACATAACCTTGTGATGATGATTGATGCAAACCAGAACGATCAACCGACACAGAAAGTGTTACCGTCCGAATAGGTGCAGTAGAAAACTCATCAGCCGAATAAACGGTTAATAAACCTGGCTGGGGGTCAAAGGGAACGGCAAGTTCTCCATAACTAGCCAAAGGGCGTTTATTACTATCGAATAATTCAATGGCTTGGGTTTGTGAATCAAATAAATTATCGTAGCTTAATTGATTAAAATATTGATTTCCTTGATGCTTCACTAGGCTATAAGTTGGGGCGACAATTTCTGCTAAAGCAATTAATTTATTATCAAGTTGACGAGATAAACTACGACTAAACAAAAAATAAATACCGCCACTGAAACAAATCAAGATAATCTCCATTACTATCACATAAGACAGAAGAAGACGAATACGCAGACTTTGAAACATGAGTGAACACCTGTTTAGCTAAGGAGATCGTTTATTTAACTCGATGATTAAGATTTAAGGAGCTTCTTTAAGGCGATATCCGATTCCGTATACAGTCTCAATCACATCCGCCGCCATGCCTGCTTTTTTGAGCTTTTGACGGAGACTACTAATATGAGCTTTCACCGTGGCCTCTTCAGGCAGTTGTTCCATATGCCACAAGTGATCTAAGATCTGACCTCGCTCAAATACTTGACGAGGATGACGTAAGAAAAACTCCAATAAGCGATACTCTTTAGGACTAAGATTTAAGCCTTTATCCTGATAAAACACTTCACAGGTACTGGGATCAAGACTAAGTTTTCCCCATGTGAGGATTGGGGGCAAAGTTGACTCTCCTCGACGAAGCAAAGCGCGGATTCGCGCTGAGAGTTCATTAAGTTCAAAGGGTTTGACTAAATAATCATCAGCCCCTGCATCAAGTCCTGTTATCTTATCTTGCACGGTGTCTCTAGCTGTCAGCATCAAAATAGGGGTTTTACAACCATGAGATCGTAGCCGTTGACACAAGGAGATTCCGTCTATCTTGGGTAACATAACATCTAATAAGATGAGGTCATAGTCGAAAACATCTATTAATTCCCAGGCAGTTTGTCCATCAGAGGCAACTTCAACAATATAGTGTTGTTCATCTAGAACCTCTTCTACTGGAATTACAATATTTTCGTCGTCCTCAACAAGCAAGATCTTCATGTTGTCAATAAAGTTGATAGATAAGAATATTTAACCAAGACAGCAGTAATCGTTAAAAAATAACTAGGTCTAATAAGTTCTATTTGACTAAGCTGACTTGATAAGGATCAAAACGACCTGGTCGGACTTCTCCCCATTTAGCAACTTGAACTAAGATAGAGGGAGAGATTCTGGCAAGATGGGCAGCTTCTTGGAGATTTTCACTAGTCCCCCTACGTAACGAGCCGATAGCTGTTTGAACTTTACGATAGTTATGGGTTCGATAGTTAATTTGACCTTTGTGCTGGGCAACAATTAATCCCGCAGCTAAGTCGTTGGCTAGAGAAATTGAAGGGTCTAGGGGAGTAACTGCTTGGGGAGCGACAATCGTTTGCGAAGGGTAATTTGTTTGATCAGAAAAACGATTGGTTAATCCAAAGGCTGAGATAAACAGATAAGAAGAATTTGGGGATTGAACGTTATTCACAGGTTCTTTTCCCTTAGTCTCGGCAAAAGTAGTGATCCCTATGTCAGCGGTTGAGATCTCATCATAATTATCAAGGATTGACAATTGAGACTTTGTGACGACAGGCTGGACTTCTTGATTTGGCGTAGTTGGACTTTGTCCTGTGGGAGAAGGGTGAGGCTGAGAAATCTCTTCAGATTGCTCAGTTGGTTGAGGCTTTGTCCTAGGAACATTGGCTAGGTTTATGGTGGCTGGTTTTGGCGTTAATGAGGTTGGTTGAGTTGCATCGTCGGCTGAGGGGGTGGGTTCTTCCGGGGTTATGGTTGGGGAAGATTGTTCGGGGAAGATAAAGGTTGGTATTTGGGGCGTATTCCCGTAATCGACTGAGGGGGTGGGTTCTTCGGGAATTATGGTTGGGACGGGTTGTTGATAGGAGGAAACGACGGTTGGTTGTTGGGATGCTTTTTGATAAGCAGCCAACTGAGCTTTAAGGGCGTTAATTTCTTGGTCTTTTTCTTGTTGAAGTTGCTTAATCTGTTGGTGATTTGCTTCTATTTGTTTTTGTAAGTCCGAAGGAAGTTCTTGAATGTTGCGATGAAATCCTTGAGATGATTGATTTGGCTGAGGCATTGTTGTCACCAGGTGTGACTTCTGTTGACGCAGAATAACAAAGGTTAGTAAAGATAGCAGGGCGATCGCACCATTGATCTCTAATAAAATTTTAATGACATAAAGCAAAGATTTCATTGATTTTATTCCTCAAAGAATTTAACGCTCTGGTGGCACAATCTATTGTTGATCAATAGCATTGTTACAAAAATTACCAGGTTATAGGCTTTTAAACAACTTTTCATCAGCGAAGATCGTCATTTATCAGTTTTCACTACATGATAACCGAGAGTCTATGTACTTTGGTGTTGTCGTGTTGTCGTGTGACCCCCTCTGTTCATACTTATTTTCACAAGGATAAAATAAATAATTATCAATTGGCTTAGGTCAACCGTATTTAATGTCAAGCTCACCACTTCGATTATGTTCCCCTCAATTGGAACAGTTAAACGACATTATCGAATTGGATAATCGTTGTTTAGGAGGATTATGGACAAGAAAGGGTTATCAGCGAGAATTAGCTAGTCCCAATAGTCATTTTTTGGTGTTATCGTCAGATGAGTTTCAATTAATTCTGGGTTGTGGTTGTTTCTGGGAAATCTTAGAAGAAGCACACCTTACCTTATTAATGATTCATCCTGATTACCAAGGTCAAGGGTTGGGGCAACTCTTACTGTATGGTTTATTAAAAAAGGCTGCTGAAAAGCAACTTGAACGTGCCAGCTTAGAGGTACGCCCTTCTAATCAACCAGCCCTCTGTTTGTATTATAAGTTTGGTTTTAAACTAGCAGGAAAACGCAAGGGGTACTATCAGAAAACGGGGGAAGATGCTTTAATTCTTTGGCGAAGTGATTTGCATCGCCCTCAATTTCAACAAGAATTACAGCATTGGCAACAAGATATTAATAATCGTCTTCAGGATCATCATTGGCAATTCATTGTTTAGGGATAAATTTTCAATTGATTAAGATAAACTGTACCGTGATCAATTAATGAGAGATAACCGTACCTGATTATGATAAGTGTCAACCCCTCTTCTACTCGCTTAAATAAAAAAGCAGAACAAATTTTGCGGGGAGCTTTGCCAGAGTTTCTAGAAAATGGCTATGCTGGTACTAGTATGGATAAGGTTGCAAAAACTGCGGGGGTTTCTAAACAAACGCTTTATAGCTATTTTTATGATAAAGAAGGTCTGTTTCGGGCTTTAATTAAATATATTGCTTGTCAAAAATTTCGTTTAGTGTGGTCAAATCCTTTAAAGGGTGAACCTCCAGAGGTTTTAACTCAGTTAGCACGACGGATTATTAAAGAAATTAATGATCCTGACTATCTCTGTTTCTTGCGCTTAATTATTGCAGAATCAGGAACATATCCAGAGTTGTCTCAACTCTTTTTACAAAATGTTGCCCAACCTGCAGTTGCTATTTTGACAGGTTATTTACAAGAACATCCAGAATTAAAAATTCGGGATACTGAAGTGGTTGCTCATATTTTTGTTGGAACTCTTATTCACAATATTCTGACTCAAAATATGTTGTCGGGTAAGGAAGTTATTCCCATGGAAACAGAACGATTAATTAAGCATTTAGTTGAATTAATTGTGGCATAAAGTCTAAGCATAATACTTTTTTAAGATGCTGAATTATTAACGTAATAATCCCTGGTTCCTTTGGCATCTAAGGCATCTCCTAAACGGTTTAAAGCATGAATATAAGCAGCCGTTCGCATGGATACGGCATGATCTTGAGCAATTGACCAAACTTGCTCAGCTTCAGTGATCATTTTGTCTTTCATCCGTTCGTTGACTTCAGTTCTTGACCAATACAAACCACTGCGATTTTGAACCCATTCAAAATAACTGACGGTTACCCCACCAGCATTAACCAAGATATCAGGAAAAACGTAAATTCCTTTTTGATTTAAAATAGTATCGGCAGTAGAGGTGATTGGCCCATTGGCAACTTCAAAAATGTACTTAGCTTTTATATCATGGGCATTTTTTTCAGTAATTTGTTTTTCTAAAGCTGCGGGAACTAAAAAATCAACCTCTAAAGTTAATAACTCCTCATTGGTAATGTTTTCATGTTCGCCGATATTGCAAACTGTATCTTCACAATAAATAGCAGTAATGCCTCGATGCTCTTTTTTGTAGTGACGAATGCTCAAAATGTCTAGTCCATTTTCTGTATAAATTCCCCCTTTTGAGTCACTTACTGCGACAACTTTATAGCCAACTTTCGCTAATAATTCAGCCACAACTGCCCCTGCTTTGCCAAATCCTTGAACAGCGACAGTTGTTTTTTCAGACAATAATTCAAACTTAGAAAGAATAGATTGAATTACATAAAATGCTCCGGTTCCTGTGGCAGTATCTCTTCCTTGACTTCCCCCCATTGTTTTAGGTTTTCCAGTTACCACACCAGGACTAATTTTTCGTTGAATAATGCTATATTGATCCATCATCCAACCCATGATCATCTCATTTGTATAAACATCCGGTGCTAGGATATCAATATCGGGGCCAATAAAATCAGCGATCGCTTCAATATAACCTCGACTTAATCTTTCTAATTCTTGTTTTGATAATTCTTTGGGATTGAGAGTTATTCCCCCTTTTGCCCCACCAAATGGTAGGTTTAATAAGGCACATTTAAAGGTCATCCAAAAGGCTAGAGATTGCACCTCATCCAGGGTAACATTCGGATGATAACGAACGCCTCCTTTACCTGGCCCTCTCGTGTCATCATAACGGACTCGATATCCTTGAAAAATGCGTAAAGAACCGTCATCCATTCTGACTGGAATAGAAACCATTAAACTATTTTTGGGATACTTTAACCGTTCACTAGCATCATCGGAAATCGAGACATATTTCAAAGCTTTTTCTAGTCGTGTACTGGCATCAGCTAATAGTTCATTCATCATTTTTTATCAATAAAAAGTGTTTTTAAATACAGCATAAAGAGGAAAAGCTTTTAGGATCGTAGCAGTTTTTTGTTTGAATAAGGAAAAGAATTAATAAAAGGAAATATGGAGTTGTTATTAAACTTTTCTTGAAGGTTGCAGACGAAATTTTTCAGAATTTTGACGGGGTGATGATCATCTCAGATAACATTAATTGGCTCATTTCTGAGACAATAGAAGAGATGCTATTCAGTGACCCATTCCATGACTCAGACGATCACTGTGCAACTCGATCACCTTAGCTGTTTAGATCTGACCCCTGTTACCTCTATTGTAGATTTTTGGTGGCAAGAAGGGGCGATCGCTTCACATGAACAATCTTTGAGCTTTGAAATTCATTATCCCCGCGATCCGACTGATCCCAGAGAACTATCTGAGATTCCTGAAGTGCGTCTTTGGTTCGTGCGTCTTGATTCAGTATATCCTTGGATACCTTTCCTTTTGGACTGGAAAGGAGGAGAATTAGGACGATATGCAGCGATGTTAGTGCCTCATCAGTTTAATCGTGTTGAAGGCATTCAATATAATCCAGAAGCATTAGAAATTTTTATGATGCACAAGTTATTTATTTTGTCTGACTGGTTGAAACAGCAAGACATTCCCGCTCAATTTCGCTTAAAGTCTATGGCCCAGTTATTAGGTTATGATCTTGATGAAGGTTTTTGGCAAATGCTTAAATAAAGAGGGTTTGAACGTAAATTTATGCCACCCCACTCGTGAATAGTTTGGTCAATGCTTGAGCAGAAACGCTAAAATCTGAACCATGATCACTTAAGATCGTCTACGATTGCTAAAGCTACTTCTTTGTTTATTAAGGAAACTATTTTATGTTTAAGTCCATTGTGGTGGGAGGCGTTATTGGAATTGTTGGGTTATCAGTCCCCATCAATGTCAATGCACAATTAAAAGCTCCTTTATCTCCAAATTCTCAGCTATCAGTCGTTTCCGAATCGGAGATTGCTCCCCTAGAATTGCAACAATTTGTACAAGTTATCAAACAGTTTCAACGAATTGAGTACGCGAATCAACAAAAAGTGGCAAAAGCCATGAAAAAGGAGGGATTATCCCCTGAAAGATTTATGGAAATTAACGAAAGTCAAAAAAATTGGCAATCGCAGTCTGATGCGTCTGCTGATGAGATGGAAAAGTTTAGAAATATCGTGGTTGAAATTAAAGAAATCATGAGTGATGCTGAAGAAAAGCGAAAAAAAATGGTAGAAACCCAAGGACTCAGTCTTAAGAGATTTTTGGAAATTGAAGAGATTGTGGCGAAAGATGATGAGTTACAAGCAAAAGTTCAACAAATGTTAGGGAATTAGAAGGTTGTAGAGACGTTGATAACAACGTCTCTTTTTTTGAAGCAATTCTTCTAAGATAGTGGGATCTTTAAATGTCTAAGTATCAGGAGATCTATCCTTCCGATCCACTAATTCAGAGTATTGATTTAGTACGTCCAGTAGCAGCAGATTTACTGACTCTTGAATATTTTGAAGCTGAACCTGCTTCGATGCCTACAGATAGGTACGAACAGCATCATATTATTCTTAATCTCAGAAATGAACCCCATCGTTTAGAGAATTGGCGCGACGGTGAACATCGAGATTTTATTTATCACAAGAATGAAATTATTGTGACTCCTGCTGGTGTAGAAAGTGGCTGGAGATGGCACGTTAAAACTAAGTGTATTATTATCACCCTCGAACCAGCTAAATTTGAAAAATTTGCTCAAACCGAATTAGGAATCTTACTTTCGACTCAGCAATTGAAAGATTTACCCCAGTTTCTCGATGAAGATATTACCCAGTCGGGAATCCAACTACTAGAAGCTCTGCAAAGTAAAATGGGTTCGCAGGTAATGTTTGAATCCTTTGCCCGTGTATTTTTAACCAAACTAATTCTTAAATATGGATTACAAGCAGAAGAATACAATTTCTCCAAAAGCTTTACCGCAGGGCAGTATAAACAAGTTCTAAATTATATTGCGCTTAATTATAACAATAACATTTTACTAGAAGACATGGCAGCCCAAGCCGATCTTAGTGCGTCCCACTTTTCTCGTTTGTTTAAACAAACTATTGGTCAAAGTCCCTATCA
>JBCDDV010000015.1:0-13114 GCA_039180145.1 Cyanobacteria bacterium P01_G01_bin.49
GACCAGGTACCCATTAATGTTTGAGACTCGACAGAAAAATCAGAAAACATTTCAGATCGAACAAGGTTGGTCACTAGAGGGACGTGATCCCAAATTTATTCAAACAATCATGCCTTATTGGGAATGGTTTTACCGTTATTATTTTCGAGTCAAAACCGATGGTTGGCATCATATTCCCTCCCAAGGCAAAGTGTTACTGGTGGGTTCCCATAATGGGGGACTCGCTTCTCCAGACACCTCAATGATGATGTATGATTGGTTTCGTCGCTTTGGCACAGAACGCCTTGTCTATGGCTTAATGCACCAGTCAAGCTGGACGATTAACCCTTTTTTGTCCCGTTTAGCCGTGCAAGCAGGAGCAGTACGGGCTAGTCCTAAAATGGCGATCGCAGCCTTTAAAAAAGGGGCTAGTGTCTTAGTCTATCCAGGAGGGGCGCAAGATGTATTCCGTCCTTATTCTCAGCGACACAAAATTGTCTTGGCAGGACGAAAAGGGTTCATTAAGCTTGCATTACGAGAAAATGTTCCCATTATTCCTTTAATTGCCGTTGGGGCCCATGAAACCTTATTTATTATGGGTGACTTTTATGAACAGGCCAAACAATTACATCAATGGGGAATGCCTTGGTTATATGGTCTTGATCCAGAAGTTTTTCCGATTTATTTGGGTTTGCCTTGGGGCATTGGCATTGGCCCTGTGCCTAATTTTCCCCTACCCCTACCCATACACACTCGTGTTTGTCCTCCCATATTTTTTGAAAAATATGGTCGAGAAGCAGCCAGCGATCGCCCCTATGTCGATACTTGTTATGATTTAGTGGTGAGTAACATGCAGCAAGCTTTAGATCAATTAGTTGCAGACACTCAAGCGCAAGATTAATTTTCCAATAACTCCATGCCCCTAATCCAATGGTACCCTGGCCATATTGCCAGGGCTGAACGACAACTCAAAGAACAGCTAAATCGAGTTGATGTTGTATTTGAAGTTGTAGATGCCCGTATTCCTCTAGCTTCTCAACATCCACAGGTTCCTCAGTGGATCGGAGAAAAACCGAGAATTTTGGTATTGAACCGCGTTGATATGATACCCGAATCTGCCTGTCAAGCCTGGTTAAGCTGGTTTAAAGACCAAGGAGAAACCCCCTACTGTACCAATGCGAAACAGGGAAAAGGCATTAAAGCCCTGCACAAAGCGGCTCAAGTCTCAGGGGTTGCTATGAACCAACGACGGCGCGATCGCGGAATGCGTCCTCGTCCGGTACGAGCTGTGGTGATAGGTTTTCCGAATGTGGGAAAATCAGCCTTGATTAACCGTTTATTGGGACGGAAAATTGTAGAAAGTGCTAGACGCGCCGGAGTCACTCGTCAATTGCGATGGGTAAGGATTTCCGACACCATTGAGTTATTAGATGCCCCTGGAATTATTCCAGTTAAGTTAGATGATCAAAAAGATGCCGTTAAATTAGCGATTTGTGAAGACATGGGAGAAGCGGCTTATGATAACCAACAAATTGCCTCAGCCTTAATTGATTTGTTAGTGGAGTTGGATTTTGAGACAATTTTAGGCTCTCGTTATCAACTCGATCCCTTAGAAATCAGTGGGGAAGAATATCTTGATACTTTAGCGAATGAACGATATCAAGGGGATAAAGAACGGGTCGCCATGCAATTATTAAATGATTTTCGTAAAGGATTAATGGGTAAAATTTCTTTAGAGTTTCCTCCCCAGTAAAATTATAGGCAATTCTACAACTCTTAAGCATTCCAGGGCAGTAACTAAAATTAAAGAAAATTCCAGTTGCTGGTCTTGGATTGTACTTCGTTTAACTTACCACCCTCCTCCCTTTTCTAATCCTAAACTCAGGTTAAACCATTTCTCAAAAGTAGCAGGAGAGATCAAATAATCCAGGTTAATTAAAAAAAACTTCAAACCGTTATTATCCCTATCCCCCACCCCCTACCACCTATCCCCTGCCATTAAGCTAAGTCTCTAATTATTTACGAGAAATGGTATTAACTAGTTTTTTGCTAAGTTGGGTAATAAATGTCTGGAAGCTGAAAAAACGTGAGTTCGAGGGAGGGAAAAAAATACTTCCGTTCTTCCAAAAGAAAATCAAACCATGAGGATAGATAGCAGTGCAGCCTCACTCGCGGAGCGAGACCACAAACTATAGGCGATTATTATCAATTTAAGCAAAGACAAAGTTTTCAGCAACCAAACTTTGGGCCTCAACGCCAGAGAGAACTGCCAGGTCTTGAGTTTCGGTACTAATCAAGGTATTGTCACTACTTTGGGCAATTACAAGGTCGTCAAAACCAATACCCAAGCCAGCAACACCTATAACATCTTCGCCGAGGGCGAAGTCAGTGATAATGTTTGCTGCTCCAGGTAGTTCAGCCGATGCAACCCAGAACTGGTCGGCACCTGCTCCACCTGTTACAATATTGTCGCCACCATAGGTGACGAAAAACCTATCATCGCCTTCTCCACCCGTAAATCTGTCATTCGCACCTAAGACTAGGGTATCGTCGCCACTGCCACTATAAATGCGGTTATTGCCTTCGGCACTGGTCAAATCAATTAGGTCAGCCCCTTCGCCAGCAAAGACCAAGTTGCCAGTTCCTTCTACTTCTATAGTATCGGCATCAACCGTCCCAAAAATAGGCTCTGGTGTAGGTTCTGGTGTGGGTTCTACTTCAGACACATCAAAAGTCGTTACAACTTCATCTCTGTAAACCCGACGTTCTGTATCGACTAAGTCATAGTTCTCATCGAGAATAGGAAAGCTATAAACAGGCGTGAAGGTAACACGGATTCCTTCATCTGCACCTAGATTTTCCAAGTTAACTTCTAAGTGCCCATAGTGCTTTCCACCATCTACGTTTTGGAGGACGCTATCTACCTCCTGCCATAATTCTGGCTCGCTTTGGTCGGCAGTCCACTGGCTGAACTGGTTATAGCTGAGGAGATTACCGTCTTCATCGGTACGTTCTCCGCGCATGCCATCACCAGCGACACCCACATCGTAGTAATAAACTCCATTGCCGTCTCCATCTTCATCAACAAAGCTGCGCTCGAACATTTCACTGTGACCAGAGAAAGCCGCTACGACACCATACTCCTCAAATAGAGCCTGGTATTGACGCATTGGCGTTCCTCCCTGACCAGAAGAATCTTCATGGTTCATGGGTAAGCCATGAGTACCATTAGAGTAGGGGGCATGGTGAAACTGAGCAAAAACGATCTGTCCTTCAGATCTAGCCGATTCTAATTGCTCGATCGCCCAATTCCATTGGGGACTACCAGGATTGAAGTCGGCGAGGTCAGTCCCTCCTGCGGCCTCGTACTGTTCGCGAGTTATGTTTTCTTGAGTATCCGTTCCCGGTTCGGTGAATTCTTGACCGCTAATTTGAGGTGGTTGTCCTTCCCCGCCATAATTATCGCGACTGTCATCTGGTTCGCCATTGGAACTATCTAGAGTAAGAATTGTTACTGGGCCGTAATCAGTACGATAATAATTATCTTGATGTTCGGGTGTGCCATTAACTGGAGCATCGAAGTACACATGGTATTTTTCACGACCGAACAAAGGACCATAGCGTCCATCTTCGTCAATTCCATAGCCTCCGTTGAGTGCGCCAAAATTTTCCCAGTTACCTAAAGCGGGCAGGATCGGATACTCAGATAAACCACTATCAAACTCCCCTGCGTTGTGACGGAAAAACTCATCCCAACCCGGTTGATAGCCCCCGCCCTGAACCAAATCTCCTGGCATTACCATGAAGTCTGGGTCTCGGCTATTGATAATTTCTAGATTGTTTCTGTAACCAACATTTTCTGTTAAAGGATAGTTAAGGCGATCGCCACTAACCCCGATAGTCTCAGCCCAAAGGCTACCTTCTAGATTGGGACGTGGTAGAGACTCTTCAGCCAAAGCTCCCTGTTGCCAATCGCGACGATTAACTCGACCCAACGGTTCGGTTTCGCTGTCTGAAAACACAACAAAGCGAATTTTGTCCCAGTCTTCAGCATTAGGAGCTGTATCAAAGCTAGACTCGAAAGTCTCATCTCCTACAGTTACCGAATACTCGTAGGTGCGATCGGGCAAAAGATCCCTTACATCTACAGTATGCTTATAGTTTTCATTACCAAGCAGCCAAGAACCTTGTTCTAACCCTTCTATCTCTTGATTCAATTCGGCAGTCGTGTAGCTAAGTACTGGCTCGAATGTAGGAATAGTAGTCAAGGTGAGGGGAGAATCCAGTCCTGGTCCAGTAATTGATACTTCACTAGAGAGGTTCTCTTCTGTAAACCAAGTGATATACATTCCATCACTAGAAGGCTGTTGTAAATAAGGATTAATGCGTAACATGGCTGAATATCACTTGTTATCTACTCTATGCTGACCGACTCAGTATATACCACATGCTACATACAGTTCGTTAAGAGGCTCATAAGGATAAGTTAAGTAAAACTCTTAAAAATGAACCAAAGTGGGTACTGTCGCAAGAACGGTCGTGCAGGAGATCTGTTGGAAAAAAGATGAGCCATAGTTTGATGCTGGTTAAGATACAAAATGAGGAACTCAAAAAAATATCTCAATGACTTTTTAGATCGTTGTTGAATGTCCTCATTGCTATTCCACTGATGTGGTAAAGAATGATAAATTAGGAGAAGGAAAACGACGATATCTTTGTAGAAATTATCAAGGCGATCGCTCTAGAGCCTGTCTGTAAAGTCATTGATGTCCATTTCTTGTAGGGGCAAGGCATCAAAAATTTATTTCTACTTATCCGAAATGTTGATACTTTAGCCTTGCCTACTAGGGCGTGAGAAGTGTAATTTTTAATCGTATTATGTTGTTTGCAGACACGCCCTAGTTTTATTCGCAACTATAGTTATAAAAGCAAGACCTGCTCTTGCTCAAACCCTTATTATCTCGTTAAAGAAATAATAACTCCGACCTCCTAACTCCTAACACCGAACTTACGGCGTAACGATATGACTGTTCGGGATCAGTTAGTAGATGTTTTTGGCAGATAGTAGTAAACGCTATCGTAGACTTTATCATACCATTTCCAATTGCCTTCAACTATTTTCTCACGGATAAACCCTACTTTTTCCAGGACACGATATGAGGGTACATTGTGCAGCGTCACTCCTGCTTCAATTCGCTCAACATCTGTGTAGCGAAACAACCAGTCTATTACTGCGAGCAATACCTCTGTTGCATACCCACGATTGTGTTCCCTAAAATCGAGAAAATATCCGATTCGACACACTTTGGTCTCTACACCGGAGTATTCAGCTTCAAAGCAAACTTCAAAGAGCCCAATAGTTTTCCCTTTTTTTCGTATGACCCAAACTAAGTTAGTCTGGTTATAGTAACTGGGTTCTAGCCAAACCTTCACATCATTAGGGCTGTAGGCAACATATTGAAAGTCTTCAATACTTTGTCTTTCTTTGGCAATATCGTAAATAGCTTGTGTATCAGCTAGCGTCAGCGGTTCGAGTGTCAGTCTTTTGGTTCCAAGTTTTGTGGCTATGACCATGCATACACCTCCTTCCCGTACACAAAAACTTTCCGTGTTGCCCACAATGAGTTTGCGGGCTCTTAATCTTACTCCTAGTCGAAGCATACTAGATCAATTTGGTTAGAAAACTGCCCTAGACATTGCTCAATTTGACCAATCATTGAACATTAAACAATGAACGATGATGATTTTTAGTTGACTAACTAATCTCTAAAATCCGATTGGATTCTAGAGATTATTTTTTCTTTAGGAACAGTTTCTCAATACCTGCTTCATAATTAATACGGATATGCTATCATTCGCATTGATTATTATGTGTGAATTCAATTCACTAATTAAAACAATGATGAAACGAAATATCAACAAGGAATTAGACAAAAACGATCAGTTGATTAAAATTGATGATTTAAGCAAATTGGACTCAAGAATAGTAGATCTTACTCTAAAAGAAGCGGCATCAATCAATGGAGGTTTACATAATGCTGTGCTTCCAGGAATTGCCAGTTACTATGCCACAAAACTAAAAGACTCTGCCATCTTGCCTTGGTGGTAAAGCCAAATTTTTAAACGTTGACTACTTTTGTCTGTCTGTCTACTGTACGCCAAGATGAAAATTGTCGAACAGTGGCAGTAATAGCAGCTTACCTTTTCTCACTCAAAGGCAGGTTTCTCCGGTGTGGGCGAGATTATACTGTTTAATTTTGCCTTTTATAGCTTTTAGTGAGCGATCTCAAAAAGGCAGACAAGGTTGATTTGACCTGAAGTAACTTCTTTAATCGTTATCAGTTCGCTACTGGGTTAACTCCACTCTTTTAAGATACAAGGGATTATATTCTTTTTTCTTTTCTTTCTTGTTTTAAATAATTAATTAAATTAATCAGTATCTTTTTAAATCTTAGATAGTGCATCAATGTTTCAGCTTAGCTAGTGCCAACCCGATTTAGAAAAAGTTTCATAGCTTTGTAAGCAGGACAGGGACTCCCTGGTGCTTCTGAGGAGATGTAGCATCTTCAACCGTTATGGCAATCTTAGAGACTAGCTCCCTAGAACGATAAAATTTCGGCACAATAAAAGTTTGAGTCACACTTCCTTGAGAATCAACACTAAATACCTCAGTTAGCACAGATCCTTTGTCATCCTTTGTGTAGGGAGCATCTGGCTTAAGCACTGTCCACAAAACGTAGACCTTTCCTACGGGTAAAGGAGGCAAAGCCTCAATTTTTAGCTTAGCTTCTAGACTGTTTGGGTTGATTGTTATTTTAGCAGAAGCAGCATCGGCAGCGTCTGTTCTTTGAAAAGAGTAGGTAAGTATTGTAAACTGTTGTGCCTCAGTTTGAATAGTTTGTAAGGTTTGTCGCAGTCGATAGTTATCGAAACCTAATGCCAAAGCTATTAAAGCAGCTACACTAGCAACAATTTTGCTCCAGGATAAACGAGAACGTTTTGGCGAGGGGTTACGGCTAAGAGAAGTAGAAGTTCCATTGAGAATAGTTGAACGCAAATGAGAAGGAGGTTCTACTTCAGGGAGAGCATAGGGCAAGAGGTCAAGAACTTCCTCCAAACGATTTACCTCTATGGCTAATTGAGGATTTTCTGCCAGGTGTTGCTCTAACTCCTCAGCTTCTTCGGGACTGAGATCGCCCAAGACGTAACCTGCTATTAATTCTTTTAATTGTTCAGGAGGCAAAGATCCAGTCATGGTACTATTTTATTATAAAATTTGCTAGGGTTTGCCTAAGCTTCAACAATCCGAGGCGTGATCGGGTTTTAACGGTTCCTAGGGGAATCTTTAGCTGTTGAGAAATTTCCACCTGACTTAAACCTTCGTAATAGTTCATTTCTAATACTTGACGCTGGTTGTCTGAAAGTTGCGCCAAGGCATTTTTGACTTGCTGAGAACGCTCAGCAGAAGAAACTTGTTCAAGCGGAGTATTAGGGTAAAGGTTTGCGGGCATAGATCTACGCCAACGCGAAAGAAACTTGAGGGAAGAACCACGAGATCGAAGTTTGTCGATTGCCCGCGATCGCGTCATAGTAATGAAAAAGCTACTGAGGGAACCGCGATCCGGATTATAAATATCCCTATGCCAAAGAGCTAAAAAAACTTCTTGAGTTAAGTCTTCTGCATCTTGGGAATTTTTCAAGATATGAAGAGCTAATCCATAGACAAGTTTTCCATAGCGGTCATAGAGAAGAGCTAGGGCTGAAGATTGACCTGCTTTTAGGGCATGAAATAATTCTGTATCCGTCGGAGACAATTTATCTGTTGGATTATCGCTTAAGTCTTCAGAATTCATCGCTTTTACCATTGTTTGCCTGTTGCCTTTCCTCCAACCATTAATTTGAACGAAAGCCTCGTTACTTATTCTTTAATACGGCTAACCAAAGCCTTTGGTTCTTTTTGTTAAGAAATATAACAACTTCAAACTTGAGTAAATCTAGTTCGGCATCTTCTCCGTAGATGTTCTTGAAGTGGTTAATTACTTTTTCCTCAAAAATGGAGAATTACCGATGAAATCCCCAAAAAATAAGTATTTTTGTCTTAGCCTAGGCGGCAACCATCCCCTTAAATCTGCTGCACATATCCCAATCAGCTGATGCCTCCAGCATCCAATTAGTTGAACTAAACGATAACAACACCTTACTTTTATTCAACTCAAATAATTCTGCTCACCATATCACTTTGTCCCCCATGAAACAAAAGAGGTGACAGCCACATAGTCCTGATGGAGCTATTCAGATTACAGTTAAGCCTCAGATTGACAACGAGGCGATCGCCTTTGACTCGGAGCAATGAATTCAGACAATTTTGTGCTGTTCGTTCTCTTTTGATGTGGAAGTCTCAAATCCTGATTCTCTCGTTGAAAAAGCGATGTCAGAACTGGGAGGTTCCCTCCCAGTTCTGACATCAAGAAATCCTAACACCGACCTCCGAACTCCTAACTCCTAACACTGAACTCACGTTAACTCAAACTCTGGTTAGGAAAAGGAGGTGAGGAGTCAAGAAAATTCAGCAATTCACTGTCAAAACCAATCCATGAATCAATCAAAGGAGTAAATGATATGACTACTATTTTCGACCCGCTTATCAAAGATACACTCATTGGCAAAACTGATAACGTTATACTGCCTGGCTTGCCTGAAGATGACTTGCTTTTGGGTTCTAATAGTGAGACTTTTGACTTGATCTACAATGACGCTGATGACAATCGAAACCGACCTAAAGGTGAAGCGTTAAAAACAATAACAGACATTCAAACTAACTCAATTTTTGAACCTTCTGATGTCTTGGTATCACCCACCAAAAACAAGTCTCCTCTCCCTATTCTTTTCCCCCCTCCCCCTGGCGTGCTTCATGCTACTCTCGAATTTTCGACAGGACTAAACGGGATCAATTCACGAGGATTAGGTTTAACGGGTACGGGGATAGGGATTGGACAGGTTGAGGTAGAGCGGCCCGGAAAGCCAGGTTTCGACAACCCTGCTAAGAGCCATCCTAATGTCAAGCCCACAGAGGTTTTCTTACAAAACGGTAAAGCCATCAAGAATCAAAATATCGAAGGGTTTGATCCCAAAGGCCATGCCACCCGTGTGGCTAGCGTCATGATCTCGGATCATAAGAATACTCATCGAGGTGTGGCTCCGGGAGCTTCTCTCTATTCTTCTGCGTTTGTGCCTCTTGGTAATGGACAAGCAGAAGTCGCCTTGTCAGCACAGCACGTTGCCCAGCAAAGGGGGGGAGATGTTCGTGCAATCAACTTTAGTTTCGGCGGACGCCTCCCAGGCACTGACACCCTTAATGGTAACTCCCTGTTAACTCAGTTCGTCGATTGGTCAGCAAGGCAGCACGATACACTTTACGTGATCGCTGGTAACGAGTTTGGTGGGGGCATTCCTCTCCCAACTGACGAATTTAACGGAGTTACCGTCTCTATGTCTCGCCTCAAAGATGGGAAATTCCGCGAAGTAGATCCTGACAATGTCTTCACTGAAGATGCAGTGGGCGATCGCCGCTCTGTTGATTTAGTTGCACCTGGTGTAAATCTCTCGCTGCCGAACATTGGTGGTGGTTTATTGCTCGACTCAGGAACTAGTTACGCAGCACCCCATGTTACCGGAACCGTCGTCTTACTTCAAGAGTTCGGTGATGGTCAGATTGCTGCCAACAAACCCAATTGGGATACTGACGCACGTCGACATGAGGTGATGAAGGCTGTGCTGATGAACTCAGCCGATAAAGTAGAAGGCCTTCTCGACATGGATAAAACGATTATCGACACAAACGGCAAAAACTGGCTTGATTCCGATGCCGCTACCAGCAGGCTTATTCCTCTTGATGACCAGATGGGAACAGGGCAACTCAACGCCAGCCGCGCCCTCACACAGTTCACACCGGGCGAACATGACTCCTTCGGGTCGTCTGAGGTTCCCGTAATCGGATGGGATTGGGGGGTAACGCTCAATGCTGGAGATATCAACAAATATGTCTTCGATAAACCACTGAAGAAAGACAGCTATATCTCGGCCACCCTAGCTTGGGATCGGGAAGTCAGTCTCAAGGATTTCGGGGCCGACAATAAGCCAGGAACGAAAGATGCAGGTGAAGGAAACGGCATATTTGACAAGGGCGAGGCTTTTAATTCGCTTGGTCTGACCGATTTGGATCTGTACTTAGTTCCCGAAGGTGCCAACAATATCTTACAGTTTATCGATTCTTCAATTAGCACTGTGGATAGTGTTGAGCATCTCTTCTTCAAAATCCCTGAGCAAGGAAACTACGAGCTTTGGGTTCATCAACAGAATGAACCTGTCGGCGATCAATTCTACGGACTTGCCTGGTGGGCTGAAGCCACACCTCCCCATCCCAATGATGACTCTCCCATCGATGAAGGAAGCGATGATCCCCTTGTTGGTGAAAGTGACATTGACATCCTTGTCGGTGGTGGAAGCAATGACCCCCTCGTCGGTGGTGCCGGAGACGACATTTTCAACCTTGATGCCGATCAAAACACCTTTCACTACATTCTTGGTGATGGTAGTGATACCCTCAATCTATTTTCAAGAGGTTTGGGAGGAGATTTCATCTCCTTTGAAGGAATTCAATTCGTGGACGTGACCACAGTTGGTACCAATACTGAGTTTCGCTTAGGTGACGGGATGACAGACAATCCAGGTTTTGGAACGGGGGACTTACTGGTGACAATGCAAGGAACGACAGGTTTTACCCCAGCTAATATCGACATAAACGTAGCATTTAGTAACGAAGCACAGTTCCTTTTTGCCTAACCTTCTTATAAAGGGTAATGTTGCAGAAATTTTCTTAAATGCTACTTATGAAATTTTTGGCAACATTACCTTCCAAATAGATTTGTCTTAATCAAAAGTAGTGCATCAACAATCTTAATTGAATCCCATAACATTTCGGGCAGTTGATAGAAATTAAATTAATTTTGTCTACTCTTTCATTTTTAACTAATCCACTGCTTATTTAGCAACGCCGATTTTTCTAGGGTCTAGTTCTAGAATTCCCCTTCAGCAGCAGAAATTAACCATCAAGAGATTCTCTTCCTTTATCAGTAGAAATATCTTAAGGTGAGTTAAGAAGCCCGCAGCGTGATTTTTCCTTCGCTGTCATCAGACTGTTACACATTTCTAAATTTAATGCTTAAGCTACTTTTTCTGTCTACCCCAGTTGGCCCTCTAGGATCTGGAATGGGTGGAGGAGTCGAACTCAGTTTACTTAATATTGCCCAAGGAATGAAGAGACGGGGACATCAAGTCAGCGTTGTCGCCCCAAAAACCTCTAAATTGCCGGATATTTCTGTGGTAGAAATTGCTGGAAATAAGCAAATTATGGCCCAAACTTATGAACGAAATACCCCTATTGCTTTACCCGAAAATTCTGTTTTAGCTAATATGTGGGATTATGCTCGTACTGTGCAAAATAAGTACGATCTTATTGTTAATTTTGCTTTTGATTGGCTACCTTTTTATTTAACTCCCTTTTTTAACACTTCTATTGCTCATTTTATTAGTATGGGATCAACGACTGATGCCCTTGATGAAGTGATGAATCAAGTTGCTCGAAAATTTCCCAAAACCATTGGGGTTTATACTCAATCTCAAGCAGATACTTTCCCGTTTACAGAGGCTTGTCGTTTATTAGGCAGTGGCTTAGATTTATCTTTATATCAATACTGTGAACAACCAACTAAAAGTTTGGCTTGGGTGGGTAGAATTTCTCCAGAAAAAGCGTTAGAAGATGCGGTAGAGGCGGCTGAAATTACGGGAATTCCCCTGAAGATTTTTGGCAAAATTCAAGATGAAGAATATTGGCAAGAAATTCATCAAAATTATCCCCAAGCACCCTTTGAATATCAGGGCTTTTTTAATACGTCGGACTTGCAAGAAAAATTAGGAAAATGTCAGGCTTTATTAATGACTTCTCGTTGGGTAGAAGCTTTTGGTAATGTGGCTATTGAAGCTTTAGCTTGTGGGGTTCCTGTTATTGCCTATAGTCGCGGTGGCCCAGCAGAAATTGTCAGGGATCAAAAGACGGGATTTTTAGTCAAACCTGATAGTATTTCAGCCTTGGTTCAAGCCATTCAAAAAATTGATAAAATTGACAGAAAACAGTGCCGTCAGCAAGCAGAAAGCGAATATTCTCTCCAAGCATTAGGCGATCGCTTTGAACAATGGTTCACGGAATTAATTAATTCTCCCTAAGACTAAATTTCAGACAATTAAGTGTTACTGAAAGTGAAGCAAGATAAGATTAAGACAGAGAAAGAAAGTTACTTAGTTATTAAAAATGGACAAATCTGCTTTGTGTGTAAGCACTGAAGTGCTACCGGGTAATAAGATAGAAATTCAAACACCCGATTTATCTGTTGGTGAGATAGTTGAAGTCATTATTATTACTACAAATATCCCCAAAAAACAAAAGAATAATGAACCCGATCCCCTCATTGGTTTATTTAAAGGGTCGCCTGATTTAGCCACAAAATCTGAAGACATTTTGCACCAAGAAATCCAAGACAATTCCGGTTTGACATGGAAAGAAAATTAGCAATTAGTGATACTGGTTTTGTGGTCGCTTTGTTAAATTAATCCGATAAAAAACATGATGAGGTAGTAGAGATTTACCGACAACAACAGCAAGTGTTATGACCGCCAACTGTTTTAGCAGAAGTCGCTTATTTAGTTGGTCGCGATGCTGATAACATACAGCATTTGAAACCCTCCTCGAAACGTCTAATTGCCTATTTCCTTATCTTCAAATTCGACTAGTCCAGTTAGATTCACTGGAGGTCGCTCCGGAAATTTAACTGTTAGTTGAAGTTCGCCTCCCATCGCTTGAACGTAACTACGCAGTGTAGACAGCAGAAGATCGCTGCGTTTTTCAAGTCTTGAAACACTGTCTTGAGGAATTTTAAGAAGTTCTGCCATGCGTTCTTGAGTAAGTTCTCTTGCCTTTCTTATATCTCGCAGTGTCATCTGTTCGGCAATAAGTTCAGAGTCTCGTGCTTCAATTTTATTCTGACGTGAGGAGGGTATTTGTTCCATAATTTGCTCAAGC
>JBCDDV010000016.1:0-12839 GCA_039180145.1 Cyanobacteria bacterium P01_G01_bin.49
CACGTCAGGTCAAGGTTAATTTCCATTTCAGCATAGTCAATATGCACTAAATGATGCTCTTGACAAACTTCATTGATGGCATAGTTAATCAACCCTTGAGAGGTTCCTCGAATACAGCCTATTCCCACCCACAAAACACGGGGATACCATTGCACCCAGGGAATATCTGATGCTTGAGTAAGACGCTGTTTTATGGGACTGATCCAAATACCAGCAGTTGGCGAAATATTCTTTTCAATTTCAGGTAATCCAAAGTCAAAATGATGATTGTCAGGTAAATGATTTTGCCATAGGCTAGACCCCCCTTCTTGTATCACCTGCACTGTTTTTTGACAGGCAATAGCATGACTTACCTCTGTCCAATTACCTGGCCCCTTGCGCCAGCCAAAGGGCAATCCCAAAATATCAATCCCTGGTATATTTAGACTAGTGGATGCTCCTGTAATAATCGGTGTTGCGTTAAGTTGATCGGCAATTAATTGGCTTAAGCAATCAGCACCGCCTTGATGACCACTACATAAACTAATGACAAATTCACCTTTGGGGTCAATCACAATAATCGCCGGATCAGAGGCTTTATCTTCTAATAAAGGGGCAATCAGACGCACTACCGCTCCGGTTGCTAAGCAAAAAACCAACGCGCGATTTTTTCCCCAAATGTTTTCTAAATGTGCTTTGAGAGACCCTTGATAATGACGAGTAATTGCATCTGATAAAGGGAAGGATGCGGGAATATAAAGGGTTGCCCCGACTTGTTGACAAAGCGGGGTTAATAATTCCGTCCCTTGGGGAGTGGTTGCGATCGCCCCTATCGGTTGAAAAGCATCAAATAAGTCGTTGGACAAAATGGAATTTGATGAGAAGGACAAAAAAACAGACTTAATCAGAATAGTTCGTTTCAGTCAGAGGCGCGAAGTCATTGGCAGGAGCAAAGGGAGCAGGAATTTGGGGTTTAGTCGGTTGCATTAGCTTATTCCACACTGCAATTTGAGATTGAGCAGAACTATGGGCTGCGCTATCATTAGGAATCATGTTAGCCAATTTAATCGCTTCTTGTAACAACGAACGATTGGCTAAACTTTGTGCTATCGATAGTAGCTGAAAACTCCAGCGGTTGAGAGCTTGTTTACTTTGAGAACCAACATCTGTTGAAGTGGGAATTTTGCGTACCAGAGAAATAGCCGCAACTAAGGCTTGAGGGGTCTTCCCTTGGGCAATGATCAGAGCTTCCTGTAGATTTTGTTGAGCGCGAATCTCTTCTTGCCATTGACTAATCTGATTTTGAGCCTCTTGATAGAGAACTCGACCACTGCCAATTTGTTGAGCAGTGCGAATAGCAGCATCATAGTTTTTCCCATTCCCTAAACTGATCGCTTGATTGAGAATAGGCTGATCTTCTTGACGCTCAATGCTAGCACGCCATTGACTAATTTCTTGCCCTGCTTCGTCAGAAAGAGCGCGGTTGGGGCCAATTAACTGAGCTTGACTAATAGCTTGTCTTAAGTCGGAAAGGGAGCCTCCTCTGGCGATACTTCTGGCTTGATCAAGAATGGGTTGATCTTCTCTTAACTGAATGGTGTTTCTCCATTGGTTAATTTCTTGACGAGCTTCTTGATAACGGGGGTTACTTGACGGAATTACTTCGGCTGAGGCGATCGCCGCGTTCAAATCATCTGTACTACCACCCACAGCTAGGTTACGGGCTTCTTCTAGATGAGCAATATCTTCAATTTCTAGTTTCCAGCGACTGATTAAATCCTGAGCTTCTTGATAAAGGGGGCGATCAACATCAATTTCTTCAACGGCAAGGATGGCAATTTCTAAACTTTCTACTGTTCCCGTTTTTGCATCTAGTCCAGCACTGGCAATCGTTTTCCAATCATTTAGCTCATCTGTTAATTCCAGACTTTCAGGAATACGGTAAGTCACATCAGCAAGGTCATCCCATTGACGATCATCGATTAATTCTGCAACGTAGTCCATAATCTTATCTTTGGCATCCCCAATCAAGTTTTGCGCCTCTTGATAAGCATAACTTTCGGGGGAAATTTTTTCAGCATCAGCGATCGCCGCTAACCAGTTATCTATGCCACCACTACGTAACACTTGATAAGCATTATCAAGTTTACTACTTTCTTCTTGGGCAATTTGTATTTGTTTAATCGTTTCGTCGTATTTAATGGTTGCCCAATATTTATTAGACAGACTGAGTAATTTAACTGCTTCTCTGAAAGCAAGATTCCAATTTGAGTCCCGTAGTTCTTTTTCAACCTGAACGAATATTTCTTCTCCCTCTCGCCAAGTATTACGCCATTTTTCGATCCGTTCTTCTACCACTTGATACACTTGAACGTGGTCGGGAATGCGACGGGCTGTTTTAATCGCAGTTTCTAACTTACCTCGTTGAAATTCTTTTTCAGCAATATCTAAAATTGCCACTGCCCATTCTTCTACGTTTTGATTAATTTCATCTCTCAGGGGATGATTATCAGGCAATGCTTCAACTAGATTGATAGCCCTTAAGAAACTATCAACGGTTTCTTGTTCTGCTTCCATTTGGGCGCAATAAATTCGCATTGAAGCTGAAGCAATAGGCCAAAAAATTCGGACACATTGAGGAGATTTAGGAAGTTTGAGCAACATTGAGGTTGCCGTAAAACCAATGGTTCCGGAGACAAGAATTAAACCCACCGCCCACAGTTGCCAAGGAATTTGGCTAGCTGAGTGGTGAATTTTGTGCCACAGATCTATTCTGTTGGTGGATACCGATTGGTTAGACGAGTTATTCATAGCTTCAGAGACTCGATAAGTCCCAATTCCTCACAAACTTTCTAGGACCCCGATGATAAATGTCCCCTAAATTTTTTGGGGAGGCAAATTCAACAGGATCATTAACGATAATGTAACGTAAAGTTGTCCCTTTGTGTTCACTTTTTAGTCAGATTACCTTTCTTGTCGAGTTTTTGCAGGGATTTATCGGCTAGCAAACAGATGAACTTATACAAAGGTTTAGATGACAGCCTGCCTTATTTAACCTAAGTTTAGTGTTCGGTGTTCGGAGTGAGGATTTCTTGATGTCAGATAATCTGGGAGGTTCCCTCCCAGTTCTGACATCGCTTTTTCAATGAGAAAATGGGGGTTTGAGCAAGGAAGCTCGCCGAGGTTTCCTCGGCAAGAGCAGGTCTTGCTTGAGACTCCCTTGTGGTTGTGAGTTGTCCATAAATTCCCTTAGGTCGAACTCAGGTTTATTTAGATTTTAGGTAGGGGCGAGCGACCAAAATAAGCGGCGGCAGATTACCTTTCCATCACCAACAAGATCTCTCGTCCGTCTACTTCATCAACTTGTTAGCTGGCTGGCACACTGCAATTTTAGATTGAACATCAGAAATGAGCAAGGTAGCCACCATCAACAGCTAAAACTTGTCCTGTGATGTAAGATGCGGCTGGTGAAGCAAAAAATACAACTGCACCTGCAACTTCTCGTGGATCTCCCCAACGACCGAGCGAAGTTCTTTGTCTCAACCATTTCACAATCTCTGGATCAGCAACCACTTCAGCATTACTCTCCGTAGCAAAGAAGCCCGGAGCAACTGCATTGACCGTAATTCCGAAATCTCCAAGTTCAGCGGCAAGTGTGCGGGTTAACGCTTCGAGTCCTCCTTTTGCAGTTGTGTAAACGGCATCTCCTGCACCTGCAATTTGACCCACGATGGACGTAATGTTGATAATCCTCCCCTCGCTCTTCTCCATCATTAGCAGAGCGGCTTCTCGTGACAGATTGAAGGGGGCAATCAAATCAGCATTGATTAGCTGACGGACTGCATCCATCTCAAACTCAAAGAAGCCTCGACGGTCCCGCATCCCCACGTTGTTGATAAGAATATCTAAACCACCATGCTTTTTTCGGATTTCAACAAATGCGTTTTGAACCGCAATCTCGTCTGTGACATCAAAAGGTAACGAAGAAACTGCACCACCCATTGACTTGATTACCTGAACTGCTTGATGAAGCCGTTCTGAATCGCGTCCATTAACGATGACGCACGCACCAACTTCGGCAAGTAACTTAGCGATTTCTAGCCCAAGCCCCCGCCCTGCTCCCGTCACTAAAGCTACTTTTCCATCTAATGAAAATTTGGATAACGCCATGATGATTTGCTTGCTGCGATCATTCTTGAAGGATCATGACATCCCATAAATAACTTAGCAACTACGCCCCACCCAACCAAACGAAACTAGCTAACTTATAATTGCACCGACAATTGTAGTCTCCCTCGGGGATTTCTAGATCAAAGCAGTCCACTCTGAGAAAGTTTTGATCATTGGGGAAGGATAACTGATAATTGATTATTAGTCACTAATTTCATCTCATCATATATGGATACTAAAGCTTTTAAACGCTCTTTACAAAAGTCTGAACAATATCACCGTAAGGGGTTTGGCCACGAAACCGAAGTCATGGGAGTAATGAATACGGAGTATCAAAGTTCTCTTATTCAAAAAATTCGTCAAAATAACTATCAGTGGCAACAAGGAGAGGTTACCATTCGCTTAGCGGAAGCGTTTGGGTTTTGTTGGGGCGTTGAACGGGCTGTGGCGATGGCTTATGAAACCCGCCAGCATTTTCCTCAAGAACAAATCTGGATTACCAATGAAATTATTCATAATCCTTCGGTTAATCAGCGTTTGAAGGAGATGAATGTTGGGTTTATTGAGGTAATTGAGGGTAAAAAAGATTTCTCTGTGGTAGAAGCGGGAGATGTGGTTATTTTACCAGCATTTGGGGCTAGTGTTACTGAAATGCAGCTTTTAAATGAGAATAATTGCACCATTGTCGATACCACTTGTCCTTGGGTTTCTAAGGTTTGGAATTCGGTAGAAAAACATAAAAAAAAGCACTACACTTCAATTATTCATGGTAAATATCGTCATGAAGAAACTGTGGCGACTAGCTCTTTTGCTGGGACTTATTTGGTGGTACTAAATCTTAAAGAAGCTCAATATGTTTGTGATTATATTCTCAATGGTGGTGATAGAAATGAGTTTTTGACGAAGTTTGAAAATGCCCATTCAGAAGGGTTTGATCCCGATCAAGATTTAGTTCAGTTAGGGATTGCTAACCAAACCACCATGCTCAAAAGTGAAACAGAACAAATTGGAAAACTATTTGAAGCAACTATGTTGCAAAAGTACGGGCCAACAGCTTTAAATGAGCATTTTATGAGCTTTAATACGATTTGTGATGCCACACAAGAGCGTCAAGATGCCATGTTAGATTTAGTCGAAGAAGATTTATCTTTGATGGTTGTTATCGGCGGATTCAACTCTTCTAATACAACTCATTTGCAGGAAATTTCCATCGAAAAAAATATTACTTCTTATCATATTGATAGCGCAAGTCGAATTAGACCAGGCAATCAAATTGAACATAAACCTTTGGAAAAAGGGCTAGAAATACAAGAAAATTGGCTTCCCGATGGACCTATTATCGTAGGTGTAACCTCTGGAGCTTCCACACCAGACAAAGTTGTAGAAGCAGTGATTAAACGTATTTTTGAAGAAAAAGAAGCAAGTATTCTGGTTTAATTATTAACTGGATTTTAATAAGATTTTGTGGTCAATCATTGAACATTGAACATTTAGCATTTGAGTCTCAAGTATATTCCTAAATCAATGATAAATATATCGAGGGTTCCCTGAGTTTATCGGGGAATTATTTTTCTTAATTAATTGTGTAGCAATCGCATTTTATTCATTGCATATCTAATGTCAATGTTGATTTTCAAGTCTGTATAAGCATTGATTAAAGTTATTATACTATTATAAATGTTGACCTTGTTATTTTAAACTTCTCATGCCAATTGAAACCAAAAATCTTAGTGGTGGTTATTTCAATAAGATTATAATTCATGATATTGATTTAACTCTAAATCGTGGTGAATGGTTAAGTATTGTTGGAGCAAATGGCTCAGGAAAATCAACCTTTTTGAAATTAATTAATAAAATTTTAGTACCAAGTCAAGGGAAAGTTTTGTTGGACGGTAAATCCATTCAAAGCATATCACCGGACACGATTGCTAAAAAATTGGCAATTTTACCTCAACAACCCACAATTCCCACCGGGTTAACCGTTGAGCAATTGGTCAGTTTAGGGAGAACACCTTATCAATCTTGGTGGCAATGGCAATTGGAGATAGAGGATAGAAAAAAAGTAGAAGAAGCGATTGTTAAAACCCAATTGAAAGCCTGTCGCGATCGCCCAGTCACAGAATTATCAGGTGGGGAAAGACAACGAGCTTTCTTGGCGTTAGCTTTAGCTCAAGATCCCCAAATTTTATTATTAGATGAACCAACAACTTATTTAGACATTCATTATCAATTACAACTCTTAGAATTATTAAAAAACTTGCAAATTGATCAGCAACTAACAATTGTTACTGTTCTTCATGATATTAATTTAGCCTCAAGATATAGCAATCGACTAGCCTTACTAAAAGCAGGAAAACTGTATACAGTGGGAACACCGAATCAGGTATTAAATCCCAAAATTTTGAGAGAGGTTTTTGAAATCGAAGTAACAATTTTTGAAACCCCTGTCGGGTTGCAAATTTGTCCTTTATCATCTTTACAAAGACAAAGTAGAGAACAGAAATGAAGAAGACGATATTAATTTTAAAAAGCATGATAACTGCCAATAAGAATTATCAGGTTTTTTCCTTATCACAACTTCTTAGATTATTTTTGCTTCAACTTCCCAAAAAGCTAGGGTATAATTCGTAATAGAAATCCATTGCACGCTTAAATCACGTTAAGTCGTTCCTATGAGCAATCAACCTGATCGCATTATCATCTTTGATACTACGTTACGAGACGGGGAACAGTCCCCCGGTGCCAGTTTAACGGTTGAAGAAAAACTTACGATTGCTCGTTCCCTGGCAAGACTTGGCGTAGATATCATAGAAGCAGGATTTCCCTACGCGAGTCCTGGAGATTTTGAGGCGGTTACACAAATTGCAGAAGTAGTTGGCACAGAAACGGGGCCAAAAATTTGCGGGTTAGCTAGAGCCTCAAAGAGTGACATAAAAGCGGCAGGAGAAGCCCTAAAACCTGCTGCCAAAGCTCGCATTCATACCTTCATGGCAACTTCTGACATTCACCTCCAGCATAAGCTCAAAAAGACGCGTCAAGAAGTTTTAGGTATTGTTCCTGAAATGGTGTCTTATGCCAGAACTTTTGTGGATGATGTCGAATTTTCTCCAGAAGATGCCGGACGGAGTGATCCTGAATTCATGTATCAAGTCTTAGAAACGGCGATCGCAGCAGGGGCAACCACTGTTAATATTCCTGACACGGTAGGCTATACCACCCCCAGTGAGTTTGGCGCATTAATCAAGGGAATCAAAGATAATGTTCCCAATATTGACAAAGCCATTATTTCAGTTCATGGTCACGATGACTTGGGGTTAGCAGTAGCAAACTTCCTAGAAGCCGTTAAAAATGGGGCCAGACAACTTGAATGTACGATTAATGGCATTGGAGAACGGGCGGGTAATGCTGCTCTAGAAGAGTTGGTAATGGCTCTGCATGTGCGTCGTCAATATTTTAACCCTTTCTTGGGACGGTTAGCTGATTCACCTGAACCCTTGACTAACATCAACACTAAAGAAATTTACAAAACTTCCCGTCTAGTGTCTAACCTCACTGGGATGATTGTACAGCCCAATAAAGCCATTGTCGGAGCAAATGCTTTTGCTCATGAATCAGGTATTCACCAAGATGGGGTTCTCAAGAATAAGTTAACCTACGAAATTATGGACGCTGAGTCCATTGGGTTGACTAATAATCAGATTGTTTTAGGGAAACTATCGGGACGCAATGCCTTTCGCACTCGGTTAGGAGAGTTGGGGTTCGAGTTGTCAGAAACAGACTTAAACAATGCTTTTTTGCGGTTTAAAGAAGTTGCTGACAAGAAAAAAGAAATCACAGACTGGGACTTAGAAGCCATCGTTAATGATGAGATTCAACAAGCTCCCGAATTGTTCCGGTTAGAATTGGTGCAGGTATCTTGCGGCGATCGCGCTTGTCCCACAGCAACGGTTACATTGAGAACTCCCGAAGGACAAGAGTTGACGGATGCTGCTATTGGTACGGGGCCTGTTGATGCTGTTTATAAGGCAATTAACCGGGTAGTTAATGTACCTAATGAGTTGATTGAGTTTTCGGTGAAGTCGGTTACGGCCGGCATTGATGCTATGGGCGAGGTAACGATCCGCTTACGTCATCAAGGCAGAATTTATTCGGGTTACGCTGCCAATACGGACATTATTACTGCCTCTGCTCGTGCTTATATTAGCGCGTTAAACCGTCTTTACGGATCGATTCAGCAAGAGAAAGCTCAGGTTAGTCCTTCTGAGGTAGCTTTAACCTCTCAGACTTGATAATCCCTCTGGGATGGAAGAATTTGAGAATAAGCATCCTATTCATTATTTTCCCTGACTGGCAATAGTTTTGCCGAAAGTGTTGTTGACTAACTTCTCAAGCACTACCAAATTAATTAACCCATTAGGATATAATGTACTGGTGGGGCCATATTGATTGGCTGCCCGACATTATTCATCACTGCACCCAGCATTCCGCAACCGCGAGAAGTTCCTGTTAAGCCCGAACAATGTCCTGGTACCAGGATTAGTAACTGAATTTAAAATTTTACTGACCTACAGACTGGCAAGACTTAGCTTAGTGAGATCTGCAGAAATCTCTCTCATAGTTGAATCGTGTTTGAGTAGATGAGTTAAATAAGGAACTCATCTCTACCGCTTTTGATGTCGAAGAAGTTTAAATCACAACTTCAGCACTCATTACTTTATTTAATTTGAATCCTTTTATCTAAATTATTTACAATCCTTTGTTAATTTGGAAATTTCCTAGGGCCAAGAAAAATTTGCATATTTTAAAACTTTGGTTAACTAGGTGTACTTACTCATTATCCCTATCCTTCATAACATAAGTAACCATTAATGTCCAACTTTACTACTCATTACACCTTCATCTTTTTAGAAATCTTCTCTCAAGAAGGCGGAATACAAGCTTATGTAAAAGATGTTTTAAATGCTTACTTACCCCTAATCAAGCAATCTTCTAAGTCAGCAAAGACTGATATTTTTTTATTAAGAGATGGGTCAGACTGCCATAATCCTTTCACAACTGACTTAATCAACTTTCATTATTTCAAAACTCTTCCCTCTTGGACAGGACGTTTGAAATTAGCATATTCTCTCCTTATTCATTTAATAAAAGAACGTCCCAAAAGAGTGTTTTGTGGTCATATCAATTTAGCACCGTTAATTCAATTTTTCTGTCAATCTTTGGGAATTCCCTACACAGTCTTAACCTATGGGAAAGAAGTCTGGAAAACATTACCGAAGCAACAACAAATAGCCTTAAAAAATGCTGATGCCATTTGGACAATTAGTCGCTACAGTCGTGACTGCTTATGCCAAGCCAATAAGATTGATCCCAGCAAAGTTAATATACTTCCTTGTATTGTTGATGGTACTCAATTTACTCCGGGAGAAAAACCAATCAAACTGATAGAAAAATATCGTTTAAACGATGCAAAAATCTTGATGACTGTTGCTAGATTATGGTCAGGAGATATCTATAAAGGTGTTGATGTTACCATCAGAGCCTTACCCAAAATTTTACAATCTTTTCCTAATGTCAAATATGTTGTGATAGGACGGGGAGATGATCGCCCGCGCCTAGAGCAATTGGCTAAAGATCTCGGCGTTAGAGATTATGTGGTTTTTGCAGGCTTTGTTCCCACCGAAGACCTGATTAGCCATTATCGAGTAGCCGATGCCTATATTATGCCTTCACAAGAGGGATTTGGCATTGTTTATCTCGAAGCAATGGCCTGTGGTATTCCTGTTTTATCGGGAGATACTGACGGTTCTGCTGATCCTTTACAAGATGGAAAATTAGGCTGGCGTGTTTCTCACCGTGATCCTGATGCCGTTGTTCAAGGGTGTCTTGAAATACTTCAAGGTAACGATCAAAGGTGTGAAGGAGAGTGGTTACGACAACAAGTTTTAGCCCAATTTAGTCCACAAGCTTTATCTCAAAAACTACAGCAACTTATTCCAGAGTTATGATGACAAAATAGCGAAAGCTACAGTTGGTAGTTTCCTATAAATTATTAAGATATTTGTCTATATCTATGCCAAGATAGGGGCAAATTAAATAACTATGGAAAAAATATGAGAAAAAGTTGAAAAGAAACTAAAAAATAAAGTGTTGTATCGTTTTTAACGTTGTAAGTCTCGATTTTAATCGATATCATAAGAAAGATAGTTCACAAATTACTTCTCACACGGCGAGGCCGCTAATAACTATGGAAAGCATACAGCTTATTAATATTGGGTTCGGAAATATTGTTTCTGCTAATCGAGTAGTTGCTATTGTTAGCCCAGAATCAGCCCCTATTAAACGGATTATCACCGATGCGCGCGATCGCAATCAGCTAATCGATGCAACCTACGGTCGTCGGACTCGTGCCGTTATTATTACAGATTCGAGTCATGTGGTGCTATCGGCTATTCAACCTGAAACTGTTGCTCATCGTTTTGTTGTTAATAAAGAGGCCCACGTTAACAGTAACTAGTTATTATTTTATGCACTCATGGCATCAGGAAAACTTATTGTACTAACTGGGCCGAGTGGTGTTGGAAAAGGGACATTAGTTTGTGCTTTATTAGCCCGTAACCCTAACCTGTATGTATCTGTCTCTGCGACAACCCGTACTCCTCGCCCCGGAGAAATTGATGGGAAAGATTATCATTTCCTCACTCGTACCATTTTTGAAAACATGATTCAACAAAATGAATTACTTGAATGGGCTGAATATGCAGGGAATTATTATGGAACCCCGCGGAGTAAGGTTGAAAAAAAAATCAGCCAAGGAAGCACGGTTCTTTTAGAAATAGAAGTAATTGGTGCAAAAGCCATTAAGCAAACTTTTCCTGATGCCTTGAGAATTTTTATTTTACCCCCTTCTCTAGATGAATTAGAATGCCGTTTAAGGGGGCGAGGAACTGACTCAGAAGAAGTGGTTACACGTCGTCTCAACCGTGCTAAAGAAGAATTAGCGGTTAGTGTAGAATTCGACCAATGTATTGTCAATGATGATTTAGAAGCAGCTTTGAAACAAGTTGAATTAGCTATTTTTTCTGATTATTAGTTGATGAATTTTGGCTGATAATTTGATTACGAGATGTTCTTAACTGTCCACAAGCAGCGTTAGCTTCAAGTCCTCGTGAATAACGAACACTAACTGCAATTTTATAGGATTGAAGTAATTCGGTAAAAATTTTAATACTATTGGAATCGGGACGTTGATAGTCAGCTTCTTCAATGGGATTATAGGGGATTAAATTAACATGACTTTGAAACCCTTTTAACTGTTTGGCTAATTCAACAGCATGTTCGGGTAAATCATTGACACCGCCTAATAAAATATATTCAAATGTTACTCGTCGCCCTGTAATTTCAACATACTTTCGACAGTCTGCTAATAATTTTCCCAAAGAATAATGTTTGGCACTAGGTATTAATTGTTCTCGTAATGCTTGGTTAGATCCATGAAGACTGACAGCAAAGGTAATTTGCAACTGATAATGAGCAAGTTGCAGGATTTTTTGAGGAATTCCTACTGTTGAAATAGTCAGCGATCGCTGGCCTATTCCCACATCTTGATTAAGAATTTTTACTGCTTTAATGACTTCTTTGATATTTAATAATGGTTCTCCCATTCCCATGAAAACAACATGACTTACCCGTTGTTGAAAGTCTTCTTGTACAGTTAATACTTGATCGACAATTTCTGCACAACTAAGATTACGATCATAACCGCTTTTTCCAGTTGCACAGAAATTACAACTCATGGGACAACCGACTTGAGAAGAAACACAAACTGTTAGACGTTTTGAAGTCGGAATACCAACGGTTTCAATAATTAAGCCATCTGCTAATCTTAAAAGATATTTTCGGGTAGCATCAGGGGCAACAGTGCGCTCATAAATATGCGAACGACCTATGGGATAATCAATGAGTTTCTCCCGCCAAGTTTTGGGAAAAACTGAGATTTCTGTAAGCGATCGCGCCCCTTTTTGATACAACCATTGATGAAGTTGTTTGCCGCGATATGCAGGTTGTCCTTGATTTTTTACCCATAGGGTTAGTTCATCTACGGATTTACCTAATAAGGTTTCTTTAGTTGTTGGCATTGAAATGATTGATAACTAATGATTACTTGAATTTTTAGCAGCCTATTTATATTTTATCTGTTTTTTAAGAATTTCATCTATTAATTTGGAAAGTTTTGATGTGACTGCAAATTTTCTGGTAACTACTCTACAATATTGTTCAATTTATCTTTTAAAATACTGTCGATTTGCGTTTTCTCTTGTGGTGCGATCGCAATCTTTGATTTATTTTCTTTTTTGCCATTATTAAGATGCTGAATTATTAATAAGTGCGGTTTTTCTTCTGACCAGGAGTAGTTAGCGATATCTTGCCAGGCTATACCATTTTTATACCAAATACCTTTATCTCTAATTTCTAAATTATTCCAGCTTAGTACGGAGGTATAAACTGTCAACGAAAACATCACAAAAATATAGCCAACAGATAAAAGATACTTGTTAACTTCTGTACTCCGTACTTCTGTTGCCACTAACAGTTCTATTTTATTAGGTAGAACAAATAAATTAAAATAAATTACCAATGAACTAAATAATATAGACAGAATAACGATATACGTGTGCAGGGGGCCCAGACCA
>JBCDDV010000017.1:0-12764 GCA_039180145.1 Cyanobacteria bacterium P01_G01_bin.49
AAACAACTGACTGATAATATTTCTTTAATTTTACCAAAACTCTGGCGAGAATCAGCCTTAATTTTTTTAGGAAAATACTGTATCGAACAACAAAAATTTCGCTTAGAAGATATTGAAGACATGATCCAAGAATATGAAATTTTAGTAGAAGAAGAAATTTTTTGCAAAATACCCTTTATAACAGAGTTAGTCGATTACCTATTATTTGAAAGCTACCTGATGATTGATCAAGTTCTCTACCGTCCTCAATCTCCCGAAGCACTTGAACAGGCTGAAAAATTCTTACATAATTTAATTATTCAAGTATCTAATGGTATCATTTCTTTAATCTTAAATCGTTTTTCAGACATTGAATCAATTAAGCGAAAACTATATGATATTGATATGGCATCTTCTAGGGAAATTGCTAGGTTTCGCAATCAACTAGCCTGGAAATATCGAAAAAGACAGTATTGGGAAGAACCCCGCAATATTTTTGAAAGTCGCTATCCCATTTTTTTTCTGAGAGAAAAAGGGCTAGACTGTACATTTATTTATGCCCCACGGCAAAAAGAACTCAAAGACCTTACTGGACTACGTTGGGGAGTTACCATTCTTCTCGAAATCCGAGATGCTCTTTCTCCTGTACTAAAATCAGTGGTGGGGGCGATTGGTAATGGATTAGTCTATGTTCTCACCCAAGTCATTGGCCGCGGCATTGGTTTAGTGGGTCGTGGCATTATTCAAGGAATCGGTAATAGTTTCCAAGAAAGCCCTTACAATAAAAAACGATCAGGGCGAGACGAAAAATTCTAAATTATCCCTAGAATCTTCCCCTAGATATCAATTCATCATTCATAATAAAAAAAGAGCAACTTTTAGTCGCAACGAGTTATGAAATACTCCTCTTCTTCAAACCAATCTCCAATAAACTCTAATCTAAACATGAAACAACCTCAATCTAGGTCACAAAAATTTTGCCACAAACTTCCTAGACTAGGATGGGGCAAGTTATTGACCAGTGGGATATTGCTTCAATTATTGCTGATGGCTACCCCGAGTTGGGGACAAACAGAAGAAGATAAATTTAGTTACAGCGACTTATTAAAAGAAATAGAAGCAGGAAAAGTAAGCCAAGTTGACATTGATCCCCGACTACAAAAAGCCAAAGTTACCTTAAAAAATCCACCAGAAGGCCAGGAAAATCCCCAAGAAGTTACTTTATTCAAACATAATCCTGAATTGATTACCACCCTCAAAGAAAACGGGGTTAAAATAGACTATAATCCTTCTACTGATTACTCAGCCACTGTGCGCTCAGCACTACAAATTGCTATTTTGTTGTTGGTATTGGTAATTGTCATTGCCATTGTTCGTCGTTCAGCCAGTGCATCAGGGCAAGCAATGAACTTTAGCAAATCTCGGGCCCGCTTTCAGATGGAAGCGAATACAGATATCAGTTTTGGGGATGTAGCTGGCATTGATGAAGCAACAGAAGAATTACAAGAAGTTGTCACCTTTCTCAAACAACCCGAAAAATTTACAGCGATCGGAGCAAAAATTCCCAAAGGCGTTCTTTTAATTGGCCCACCAGGAACCGGAAAAACCCTGTTAGCCAAAGCGATCGCTGGAGAAGCCGGGGTACCTTTTTTCAGCATTTCTGGGTCAGAATTTGTAGAAATGTTCGTCGGAGTTGGTGCTTCACGGGTGAGAGATTTATTTAAAAAAGCCAAAGAAAATGCCCCTTGTCTCGTTTTCATCGATGAAATTGATGCAGTTGGTCGCCAGCGAGGTGTGGGATATGGGGGAGGAAACGACGAAAGAGAGCAAACCCTCAACCAATTATTAACAGAAATGGACGGCTTTGAAGGGAATACAGGGATTATTATTATTGCTGCCACTAACCGTCCTGATGTCTTAGATATGGCTTTGCTGAGACCTGGCAGATTTGATCGACAAGTGACAGTAGATTATCCAGACCTCAAAGGCCGCCTAGGTATTCTCGAAGTCCATACTCGTGGTAAAAAAGTAGATAGCCAGGTTTCCCTTGAAACTGTCGCCAGACGCACACCAGGGTTTACAGGGGCTGATTTGGCAAACTTGCTCAACGAAGCAGCCATTTTTACGGCTAGGCGACGTAAAGAAGCGATCACCATGGCAGAAATCAACGATGCCATTGATCGAGTAGTGGCAGGCATGGAAGGAACTCCCTTGGTTGATAGTAAAAGTAAGCGGCTGATCGCTTATCACGAAATTGGTCATGCGATCGTGGGAACCTTGGTACCTGGTCATGATCCCGTCGAAAAAGTCACCTTGATACCGAGAGGACAGGCACAAGGACTCACCTGGTTTACCCCTGATGAAGACTATGGGTTAGTTACCCGTAATCAATTATTAGCAAGGATTAGCAGCTTATTAGGAGGGAGGGCAGCCGAAGAAGTCATTTTTGGGGAAGATGAAGTAACCACAGGTGCCGGTAACGATATTGAAAAAGTAACTCATTGGGCCCGACAAATGGTGACTAGACTAGGGATGTCGAAATTAGGATTACTTGCTCTCGAAAAGGATAACGACAATAATTTTTCGAGATACTATGGTCAGTCTCAATCAGAATACTCTGAAGAAATTGCGGCTAAAATTGATGTTCAAATTCGTTCTATTGTTGAAGATTCTCATCAACAAGCCAAGACAATTATTCAAGAAAACCGTGCTACTGTTGATCGTCTTGTTGATATCTTAATTGATCAAGAGACGATAGATGGAGAAGAGTTTCGTCAGTTAGTCGAACAACTAAGTGAACCTTCTGATCATTCTTTGGCCCTTTCTCATTAATTTGGCTTGAATTTGCCTGGTAATTATTGATGAAAACAGACGTTAAAGTTATTCAACCCATTGGCCTTTTCGATGGGACAAAAGCTCCTCAGTTTCAGCAACAAATTAGCGATTCGGTACAGAATGATGTCAAAATCATCGTGATAGACTTAAAAGATGTAACCTTTATGGATAGCTCCGGTTTGGGTGCATTAGTTTTATCATTGAAGAGAGTTAGGGCTGCTGGTGCCAAGCTACTGTTATGTTCGACGAATGAACAGATTGCCATGTTATTTAAACTCACCAGCATGGATCGCGTGTTTGAAATTTTTTCGAGTCGAGAAGAATTAGAACAAAAGTTGCTACATCATTAAGAGCAAGCAAACTCGATAATTGAGATATCATCATCAAATTGTTCTTGTACATTGTAGAATTTTAGAGAATCGATGAGTTGTGGTAAATTACCTGGGGATTGCACTTGATATTGTTTGAGAATTTCCACAAAATTCCCTAATCCCAACAAAGTACCATCGGCTTGCATAATTTCATAAATTCCGTCACTAAATATATAGAGTTTTGAGCAATCATTTAACGATAAACTTTCACTCACATAACTAGCATCGGGAAACATTCCAATGGGAAAGCCAGGCGGTTTTAGATAATTTTCTAGTAAGTTATTTTCTGGATCGCGGGTTAGCAAAATTGCCGGTGGATGGCCAGCACTTCCATAGACTAAATTACGTTTTTTGCGATGATAAACACCATACCAAATCGTGAAATATTTATCATTCTTATAGGTCATGGGAAATACTTTATTTAAAGCACCCAAAACTTCATGAGGACGATGATAATTGATTCGGCTTAATCCTCTAGAGCGAATTAAGTTAATGACTGATAAAGCTGGTAAAGTAGCCCGCAATCCGTGACCAGAAACATCCAAAAGATAGATTGCTAGATGATTACTATCTAACCAAAAGTAATCAAAACCATCCCCTCCTAATTGACTTGATGGTAGAAAACGAGCATTAATTTGTAACGATGGCTCTTGTAGTGGCTCAGGTAAAATTGAGCTAAAATATTCAGCCGCTTCTGTTAATTCTAATTCTAATAATTGTTTTTGTTCTTTTAAGTCTTGACTCAATTGATGAAGTCGTAAACCGGCTCTTACTCTGGCAATTAATTCGTTCATTTCAATCGGTTTACATAAAAAATCATCAGCCCCTGCATCTAACCCCTTAACTCGGTCTTCAACCGATCCTAAAGATGTCAGCAAAATAAAAAAAGTTGTCGCTAATTCAGGAATCTTTTTGATGCGACGACATACTTCTAAGCCACTAATACCAGGCATAACCCAATCACAAATAATTAAAGCTGGATGTAATTTTTGTGCTTTGTCTAAACCATCTTCCCCTTTACTCGCACAAATCACATCATAACCGCTACGTTTCAACGTCCGTTCCAACAGTAAACGAATAGAGTAATCATCATCAATTAAAAGAATTTGAGCCATAATCTAAGTATTAGCTTGTTGAGTGAGGAGAGGCGCATTCATAATCCCGATACAATGCAACCACCATTATCAAAGAGTAAGATAACTCCATTGAACAATAGCAAGGGATCTTAAGACAATGCCAGTAAACTAGAGTTAGTAACAAAAACACCAACTCTTTCCCTAGTTATAACTATCTTAACCCCAGTTGATTGTAGAGGCTTCAAACCATTGAGGGTTTTCAAAGAGATCTCATTCCAAGTAATCAGTGACCTCAAAGCATTAGACCAAGTTTTGAGTCATTTTGACCAGGCTAAGCAATCTTGGATTTCCCAAAAAGACTGGTTACAATGTCAGTTAGCTTTAGCTGAAGGATTCACTAATGCAGTCCGTCATGCCCATAAAGATCTTCCTCCCGACATTTATATTGAAATTAATATTAGATTGACTTTATACAGTCTAGAAGTACGAATTTGGGATTCAGGGCCATCTTTTAATTTACAAAAGTTTCTGCAAGAAAATCAAAATCAAAATCATCATTTGACTGGTCATGGTCAAGGTCTTCCTATCTTACAAAAAATTGCTGCTCAATTAACTTATTATCGTACTGATGATGAGCGAAATTGTTTGTTGATCGTCAAAAACTTTTCGCCTCTGTAACCCCATCAGCTTAAAATATAAATATGTCTAACCTTAATCCTGTTGTTTCAGGTGAATGGCTCACTAGCCAACTGACTGAACCTAACCTCGTTATTGTTGATTGTCGCTTTCGTTTAGGGGATAGTAACTGGGGATATGAACAATATCTAACCAGTCATATCCAGGGAGCTTATTATTTAAACTTAGATCAAGATTTATCTTCCCCAGTCAAGAGTCATGGCGGTCGTCATCCTCTTCCTGATGAATCCGTTCTGGGGCGAAAATTAGAGGCAATGGGGGTGACTTTGGGAGAAACCCTAGTCGTAGCCTATGATGACCTGAACTTCGCCTTTGCGGCTCGTCTCTGGTGGTTACTACGTTATTGGGGACACGACCAAGTTGCTGTCCTTGATGGTGGTTGGAATAGTTGGCAAAAAAATCGCTATCCTCTTAGTCAGATGATACCAGAAAAAAAATTAGGCAATTTTATTCCCCAACCTCGTCAAGATTGGATTGTTGATATTGAAGAGGTAAAAAGCCTCAAAGACTTACCTAGTGTCACATTAATTGATTCACGAGATGGCGATCGCTATCGAGGAGAAAGAGAACCCATTGATCCGATTGCCGGTCATATTCAAGGGGCCATCAATTGTCCCTGGAAGCAGATAACGAACGAAGCTGGGCAAATTAAGTCAATCGCAACTCAACAAGCATTATGGGATGATATTAAACAGGCCGATAAAATTCTCGTCTATTGCGGTTCGGGAGTAACTGCCTGCGTTAATCTCTTATCAATGGAATTAGTCGGAATTTCTAATGCAAAACTATATCCTGGCGGCTGGAGTGATTGGTGTTCTTTTTTGCCTAAGAGTTAATCTATCTGATTAGTTTAATCTTACTTGTGTTACAAACTGGTAAACTTTTAAGGTAAAATTTTAGTTAAGTAATCTAACTAAACTAGACTATTAAGTTACTAATCTATCCCTTTATTTCTATTTATACTAGGTCTTAATTTTATGGATGCTACGAATAATTCTCTTTGCCAGAAAGATCGTCTTTCTATCTTTGTTGATGGCAATAATATGTTTTATGCTCAACAAAAAAACGGTTGGTTTTTTGACCCTAGAAGAGTTCTAGATTATTTTACTAATGATCCCCATGTTTCTTTGATTAATGCTTTTTGGTACACGGGATTAAAAGATTCTCAAGATCAACGAGGATTTCGAGATGCTCTAATCAGTTTAGGTTACACAGTCAGAACAAAAATTCTTAAAGAATATTATGATGACACCTCTGGTAGATATTCTCAAAAAGCCAATCTTGATATTGAAATTGTTGTTGATATGTTTAATACAGTTGAGCAATATGACCGGGTAATTCTTTTTAGTGGTGATGGAGATTTTGAGCGTGCTATTGAATTATTGCGGTCTAAAAATACCCATATTACAGTTGTTTCAACCGAAGGAATGATTGCTAGAGAACTGAGAAATGCAACAGATCGCTACATTGATTTGAATGCTATCAAAGATAGTATTGAGAAAAATGATTACTGACTGATCAATTATTGTGAAATATTTTAACTCAAAGATAAGTTAGATTGGGGTGAGTAATTTTCACCCCGTACTATTTTTATGACCCAAAAAATGCAGATTACTAAAGATTTGAAAAGAGATAGACTCTTGTTTTTGAGGTATGAGTGAATCTACAATTCCTCGACCTACTGTGGCAACATTTCAACTACTTGTTTTTGCAACTCACGATCATCTTCGACAATTTTACCAATTTCATTAAACCGCGAAACTTCTAAACCAGCTTCTTGCACAGCTTCTCGCTTTTGTACGCGATCTTCTTCATTCAATTGTTTAATTTTGGTTAAAGCTTTTTCATATTTTTGTTGCTCTTCAGTCGTTACCTCATCAGTGAGTGCCGTATTTTCATTGCCTTCTTTCTTAGCAATTTCCATGAACCGTTCTGGCGAAAGTCCTTCTCCTTGAACAGCTTCAATCATTTTTGCTTGAGTCGCTTCATCAACTGATTGCAACTTGACAACTGCATCAGCAAACTTTCTAAGTTCTTCTTCGGTAATGCCCTCAGATGCAGGTTCATCAGCAGAAGACTGAGCAATCAATACACCTGGCTGACTATAAGCTGGAAGTCCTCCCAAACCAGCGATCGAGATGAACATACCAAGACATCCATTTATAAGCACTTGCTTAAGCATTTTATTATTTCCTAGATAATTTACATCTGGTTATCATTCTAGATGAATAGTCCAGCTAAACTTTTACTCAACAGAACAATATTGCGTCTTTAGGGTAACATAGAACACCCTTAAGATGCTTTTATCTAAACTCTCAACCTATCAAGATCTCTTATTTTGGTCAAAATAGAACTTACTTAATTATTATCGACTTAATTTAGCAAGGTTACTGACCCTTAAAAATTGCGATTTTGATGGTGATTAAAATGAGTTTTTCTATTTAAATAGCTTATTTTCAGAGCATTATTCAAAGATAAATCAAGATGTCCGATTATCAGCCAAGATCAGGATTAGTGATCAAGATAAAAATAGAATTCAGCAGATATATTCACTCTCTTTAACTTTAGATAATTCTTCTTTTAAAGATTTGAGTCACTAAATTTGACACAAATTGTTACAATAGTTAACAAGCAGCCAACGCTCTAAAATCCCTCAATGACACCTATGCCTTCAGCAAATCTATCTTCAAAGACAGAACCCCCTAATCTAGTTACCATTGATACTCAGCCAATTCACATCCCCCAAGGACATACGGAAGATTTAGGCCCTATTAGTGACACTTCTCCAGACAGTTGGCAATATCGGCCAGAAATAATTGAGCAATATTATAGTCAACGTTTTCTGCAAGTTTGTGGCCGCTTATTCAGTGTTTTTCAGATATTTGCTCGCTTTGCATTAGGTTTGTGGTGGGACAAAGTCAGGGGAAAAAATCCCAAAGAAGAGAGAAAACGAGCGATTGATTTACGAGAAATGTTGACAACATTGGGGCCAACTTATATCAAGATTGGTCAAGCTCTCTCCACAAGACCTGATTTAGTCCCCCCTGTTTATCTTGATGAATTAACCACCCTACAAGATCAATTACCCTCTTTTCCCAACGAAATCGCCTATCGTTTCATTCAAGAAGAGTTAGGAAAGCATCCTGATACTATTTATCGCGAACTTTCAGCCAAACCGATCGCCGCAGCATCCCTAGGACAAGTCTACAGAGGCACACTTAAAACAGGAGAAAAAGTGGCTGTCAAAGTGCAACGTCCTGATTTAATTAAACGAATTACTTTAGATATTTATATTATCCGTAAATTATCAATTTGGGCGCAAAAAACCTTCTCATTTATCCGCTCAGATTTAGTAGCGATTACTGATGAATTAGCGGGACGAATTTTTGAAGAAATCAACTATTTTCAAGAAGGACGTAACGCCGAAGAATTTGCCGAACTTTATGGTCATCTTCCCGAGATTTATATTCCTAAAATTTATTGGGAATATACAGGCCGACGAGTCCTGACCATGGAATGGATCGAAGGCACAAAACTGACTAATATCGAAGCAATTGAGTCAGCAGGAATTAGTGCGACCCATCTGGTCGAAGTTGGGGTTAATTGTTCTTTACGTCAATTACTAGAACACGGTTTCTTTCATGCAGATCCCCATCCTGGTAACTTATTAGCCATGACAGATGGACGATTAGCCTATCTTGATTTCGGCATGATGAGCCGGATTAAACCCTATCAACGTTATGGATTAATTGAGGCGGTTGTTCATCTAGTTAATCGGGATTTTGAGTCCCTTGCTTACGATTATGTTAAGCTCGATTTCCTGACACCAGAGACAGATTTAGAACCGATTATTCCTGCTTTAACTGAAGTTTTTGGCAATGCTTTGGGATCAAGTGTTGCTGAGTTGAATTTCAAAAGCATCACGGATCAAATGTCAGATATGATGTATGAATTTCCCTTTAAAGTTCCAGCGTATTATGCCTTAATTCTTCGCTCTATGGTGACCTTAGAAGGAATTGCGATTGGCATTGACCCCAACTTTAAAGTGTTGAGTAAAGCCTATCCTTATGTCGCTAAACGATTATTAATCGATCCCTCCCCACAGTTACGAGCCTCTTTAAAAGATTTATTGTTCAAAGACGGAAGTTTTCGCTGGAATCGCTTAGAAAACTTACTACGAAATGCCAAAGATTCACAGGATTATGATTTTGATCGGGTTCTTAATCAAGCCACTGATTTTCTCTTTTCTCAACGAGGTGAATTCATTCGAGAAAAACTGATTAATGAAATTATTAACGCCTTAGATATATTAGGTCGTCGGACTTGGTTTAATCTGTCTACAGTGGTGAGAGAGCAGGTTGGATTAGCGGTGCAAGAAACGCTGCCAGAATTACAAAATGAGACCAAAAATGCCGAACATATTCAAAATATTCTGAGAATACTCCAAGACACTCCAGGATTTGATCCAATGCGCCTACTTCCTGTCACTGTAAAACTATTAGCAAAGCCGGAAACCCAACAAATGGGACAACAAATTGCAGAAGGCTTAACGCAAAAATTGATCACTCGTTTGATTCGTAACATATTATTAGAAATCGATAAGCCAAAGCAGTCACAAATCCCTTCAATAAGCTCTCGCAAAGCATTACCAGCAGTTCGATAAAGCTTCTTAGCTACTCGATAATCAATGCTCTTCAAAAAACAGAAGAGATAATTACGCCTGGGAACTTTTGTCTCTAAAAAAGGGTCGTCAATTGCTAGACTAGACTAATTAGGCATTCTCTTAAACCCACATCGCCAAACTGACGACACCGCGCCTATGGTTCATATCAAGCGCATCGAACTATCCAATTTTAAATCATTCGGTGGAACCACGGCTATTCCCTTTTTACCTGAGTTTACTGTGGTTTCTGGCCCCAATGGATCGGGTAAATCTAATATATTGGACGCTTTATTATTTTGTTTGGGGTTAGCAACCTCGAAGGGAATGCGTGCAGAACGTCTTCCTGATTTAATTAATCATAATCATAGCAATCATCGTAAGACTCAAGAGGCTAGTGTTTCTGTTACGTTTGATGTTTCTGATCTTTCGGACTTAGCTGAATTTAGTCCTGATAACCCTCTAAGTCAACAAGTTGAATTAACTGAAAATAATAATGGAAACGGATATCATCAATTAAAGACTATCGAAACTGCTAATCAGTTTATTTCTAGTAGTGAATGGACAGTAACACGATGTTTACGGGTGACCAAAAGCGGGAGTTATTCTTCAGCTTATTATATCAATGAGCAACCCTGTAATGTTAGTGAATTACATGAACAATTAAACCGTCTTCGCATTTATCCTGAAGGCTATAATGTCGTGTTACAAGGGGATGTAACTCGCATTATTAGTATGAATTCCAAAGAAAGACGCAACATAATTGACGAATTAGCAGGCGTTGCCGAATTTGATCGAAAAATCATTAAAACGAAAGAAACCTTAGAAGAAGTAAGAGATCGAGAAGAAAGATGTCAGATTATTGAAACAGAATTAAAGCGATCATTAGAACGTCTCGCTGCTGATAAGATTAAAGCAGAAAAATACCAAAAATTAAAAAGCAATATCTATCAAAAAAAACAATGGGAAATCGTTTTAGTTTGGAAGTCTCTTCAACAAAAAATATATCATCTCAACACGCAGATTAATGAAGGTGAAAAAGAAGAGAAACAGCTAACTCAAGATATTCTTTGCCTATCTCAAAAAATCACAGAAACCACCACTAAACTTGAAGATTTAAATCGTCAGGTTAAAGCATTAGGGGAAGATGAACAGCTTAGCATATCTTCTCAACTCGCAACCCAAAAAGCACAGCGAAACCAAAGACAACAACGACAACAAGAAGTCAAAAATTTACTTCAACAGAGTATCACAGAAATTACAACAACAGAAATAAAAGTTTCTCAACAACAAGAAACTTTAAATCAATTTACCCAAGAAAGTAAGAGTTTACAACAGGACATTTTACCCTTTCTAAAAGAACAACGCGATCGCACACAACACACCTTAGAAATGGTTCGGCAGCAAGCTAATGCAGTGGCAGAAGCATCAGATGCCTGGGTACAAGAACAAGCTAACTTAAGCCGCCAAATTTCTATTTTACAAGAAAACTTAAATCCTCAATTAACACAACAAGCTCAATTTACTGAACGATATCAACAGTTAAAGAACACAATTACCGCAGAAACTCAACAATTAAAAGTAATAGAGATAGAACTAACTAGCCAACAACAAGAATTACAACAATTAGCAATACCTTGTGAAGAAAAAATACAAACCCTCGCTCAACAATTAGCTACAGCAGAACAAGATAAAAGCATCCTAGAAGATACTCAGACTCGGTTAGATAAAGAATATCGAGAAAAGCAGCGACAATTAGATCGTTTAGAAGCATCTCAACAGGCCCAAAAAGAAGCACAAGGAACCTATGCTACTCAACTTATTTTAACCTCAGATTTACCGGGTGTTTGCGGATTAGTGGCTCAATTAGGACAGGTAAATCCTAGTTATCAACTAGCCTTAGAAATAGCAGCGGGAGCAAGATTAGGTCATGTTGTCGTCGAAGACGATACCATTGCAGCGGCAGGAATTAAGCTCTTAAAACAAGCAAAAGCAGGACGAGCAACTTTTCTACCCTTAACAAAAATTCGCCCTTTTAGAAAGCAAGATCCTGGTAGTTTGAGACAAGCACAAGGGTTTATTAATTTAGCAGTTGATTTAGTCATATGTAAGCCAGAATATGAAAAGATTTTCGCTTATGTTTTTGGTAACACTATTGTTTTTGAGACTTTAAATGATGCGAGAAACCACTTAGGAAAACAGCGCATTGTTACTTTAGAAGGCGATCTTTTAGAAACTAGTGGGGCTATGACAGGCGGAAGTAAACCAAGACGATCTTCTATTCGATTTGGTACGATGGGTACAGGAGAGTCTCAAGAAGTCAAGGGACTTAAACAAAGATTAGGAGATTTAGAAGGGTTATTATCTCGTAACGAAGAAATTTTAACCAAAGAAGCCACACAGATTCAAGAATTATCTACTGCATTAACTGAAACCAGACAAGTCGGACGAGAACAACAATTAAAACATCAACAGTTGGATAAAGAAACAAATCGCTTGATAGGACAACAGGAGAAATTAAGTTTACAATTATCTCGTCATCGACAAGAATCTGAAACAGTAGAAAATCAACTAAAAATTATTGCCGCAGATATTCCCCCATTAGAAACTGAATTAAAACAAAAACAAGAACGCCTTAGAGAGTTGGAGAAATCTCAAACCCATAGTGAGTGGCAAGAAATTCAAGTCCTGATTAAAAGTCAAGAAACGACTTTACAAGAAAAAGAAACCGAAGTCCGTAATAGTGAAAGCAAACGACAAGAAATTAATACTCAATGCAAAACATTAGAGGAGAAAATTCAAGAAGAAAAGATTAAAATTGACACGTACAAACAGCAAATTGTCAATCTTGAAAATGAACAAAAAGACATTGATAATAGCTTAGATGTTATTGATGATAAAATCAAGAACTTAGAACAACGACTCGAACAACTAACTTTACAATTAGGAGAAACAAAAAAAGAACGCGATCGCACAGAAAAAACCTTAACCAATGCTCAGAAAAATAATCAACAAAAAATTTGGCAATTAGAAAAACTTCAAACAACTCAACAAGAAAGAAAAGATGCTTTGGTGACGTTGCAACAAGAACAAGAAATCCAAGAAAACGAACTTCGGGTAAGGTTTCAGGAAGTTCGTTTTCTTGGA
>JBCDDV010000018.1:0-12152 GCA_039180145.1 Cyanobacteria bacterium P01_G01_bin.49
CAGATGGGCTACAATGTGGAAAAATCAAACCAAAAAATCAAAAATTATCGCAAAATACTCTTTTGTTTATTATCAATTTCAATGAATAACTTTTTATCAGGAATTGCCATAACTCTATCTACTATCGCTTTGGCTCTATCGGGATGGACTGTTTATCAGTTCTCCCAATTGCAAAGTTCTATCACACAACAACAAAATAGTCTGAGCGAACAACAAGAGAGTATTGCTCAGCTTTCTCAGAAAATCGAAGAAAATGAAACTCAATTATCTAGCAAAATATCACAACCCATTCAGTCTACAGAAACAACTACCGATCAACCCAATAACGGAATTCAACCAGGACAATTTGTTCAACAAGCTTATGATAATAAGGTAAAAATTGAATTACTTTCCGTAAAAAGAATTGAAAATCCTAAAAGTGAAGAAAAAGACGCAGTGGTTGTGCAAATGCAAGTACGTCGTATTGTCCCTAAAGGAAAAAAAGCAGATTCAATGATTTTAAGTCAAGTAAAAGCAAGGAATCCTGAAACTAGCGAAGTTTATACTATTATTGGTGGTAAAAGAACGAATAGCACTAATATTAACAATTTGCCAGAAGATGCTTGGGCAAATGCTTACTTTTGGCTGGAAGTTCCTGAAGGAATAGATGTCATAGATATTGTCATTCCTAGAACAGAAATTATCGAGAAAGTTCCTATTAGTAGTTAAAGCGATCGCTTATGGAAAAAAATAAGCATCTTTGCAATTTATTTCCAAAAACTATTAGGGGCATGATAAATAATGCCCCTATAAAAAATCACTAATTAAGCAAAGACAAAATCAGATTCACTTAAATTAGTGACTTCAGTCACAATGGCTAACGTTTGGCCTAGCCCATTAATGGTAGTGTTATTTCCATCCAAGGTTAAGGTCAAGTCCTCAAAACTGAGGCTAGTGGTTCCAAACCCGATGACATCTTCTCCACTAACAAAGTCAGTGATAATATTCGCTTCTGCAGGTAAGTCCTCCTCATCAGTTACCAGCCAGAATTGATCCGACTCAGTTCCTCCTGTTACCACATTATTACCGCCACCGGAATTTAGGAATAAGAGATCTTGTCCTGAACCGCCAAGGATACGGTTATTAGTTCCAGCCAAAACGATATCATCCCCACTACCCAAGTCAATACGGTTGTCACCAGGGGCAAAGGTAACATCTACAAAGTCATCCCCAGCACCAGCAAAGAGAAGCTGACTATCTCCGATAAACCCACCATCACCAGGTACTTCGGTGTCAAAAGTGTTTCCTTCAGAAGTTCCGAAAATTGATGGTTCTACTTCGGATGTATCTTGAGGAATACTCAGTTCATAGAGAGTCGTTGTCAGACTTTCTTCGTTAGCGAGTGCTAACAAGGGTAGCCCATTGGGACTATCTGTCTCAGAAATAAAGGCCAAACCTTCAGGAGCAATGTCGCCATCAGTGCGGATGTATTGGACGAAATCAGGGTTTGTCGGATTGCTGACATCATAAATGAGAATCCCTCCCCCAGACCGCTCCAGACTAATAAAGGCGTAAGGTGTATCATTAATGATACCTGTGGTAACAGACTCAGGTTCAGCCCCTTTGTCGTCAGAACGTTCATCAAATTCAGCAGGATCGCCTGCATCGGCATTAAATAACTCAGGGGTCAGGTTAGCAGTAATTAGGGCAATATCATCCCCACTGTCAAAGACTAAGTTAGCTTGCTCATCCCAAATGGAGAAAGAACGACCTCCGTAACTGAATAGCTGATCAAAGTCTCCATCGCCATCCAAGTCACCCAACTGATCGGTAATGCGGAGACGACCCAAGTTTTCATCGGCTTTCAGCATTTCTGCATCAGGAAAAGCAGTGGGATCAAGAACAATTTCCTCATCCCCAATTCTGAACTCTTCCGTGAAACCGTCATAATCGCGGGCATCCCCTTCGTTAGCAGTAATGTAATAGGTCTCACCATCAACAACAAAACTGGAGATGGCATCTGGTTGGAACAAACCATAAATCGGCCAGTTGCGAAGATTAATGTCCCCATCTTCGTTGCTAGCATCCAACTGATTGCCTACAGGAAAGTCAATGAGTCCCAATTGAACCGCTTCAGCCCCTTCTACTAAACCGAAGTCATTGTCATTAAGCACCGCCAAACGGCCGGCAGGCAACAAGCTTAATCCCTCCGTCTTATCAGAGGGTTGATAACCCAAAGAAGGCAAATTAGTTACCTTGAGCTTGGAAACCACTTGGATACCTTCAGCCGCCAGATCGTCAATACTTAGGCTTTCTAGGGTGGTGTCACTTGATGCTTCGGAGAGGTCAGTTCCCAGAATGTCGGTCGCACCTGTAAGGTTAATCTCAAAGATTAGCTGTTTGCCCGTAGAATCGAGAGAAGAATCTCGCTCAACTACAAATAAATTGCCAGTGTCAGGGTCGAAGACTGCATCACCAATCTTATCCACTAGGCTATTACGAATACCCGGATCGGCGTTACCTTCTAGGGCATACACATATTCACTAATAGGATTACCTGTGGCAGTATCAATAGCTAAGATACGGATAACATCAGAGTCGCGGATGTCGCTATCTGGGTTGTCCATGGGGGTTTGAATGAAGGCATACAAGGTGTTATTCCCTTCATCCAGAGCCAGTGCCTCAAAGCCTCGATTACTACGACGTTGGCCATAGACTTCGGGAAGGGTTTCTTGACCAAATTCTTCTGGAGCAAAGGTTCCTTCCCCATTAATCGTATTGGCTGCCTCTACCGTACCAGAAGGAACGAAACGGTTAATTAAGGTACCATCAGCATCGAAATTGTAAATAGCAGGACGATACTCATCCACCATCCAAAAGCTACCATCATTGGCTCTTGTAATACCTTCTAGATCAGCCCCAAAGGAATCATAAATTGCGTTGTCTGCCTCACCCGTGCCATCAGGATTGAAAACAGTAAAGCTCTCTAAACCTGCGATCGCAGTGTCATTGACAGGGTTACCTTCCGCATCTACAGCACGAAGATCAAGATTAGGAATGTTGGGTAAACCAGTAATGGGAGTGGTGCCATCGGCACGAGTCAGAAGAGTTTCGTTGGTAATGCTGATTTCCCCTGTGGACTCGCTCAATTCAAAGGCAACGACTCGTGCTTGATATTCAGGTAGTAGGAAAGGGCGATCATTGCCCTCAGCATCTCCATTGGGCCCGCGATCAGGAACGGTTAAAAACTTGAGATTACCATTCTCGGCTACTCCGTCATACCAAAACCCAGAAAAGCCTCCCAGTTCGATCATTTCACCAAGGGCAGTGGTTAAGTCATCTCCACCATTATCGATGTTGCCTCGGTTCTCAAAGTCAAATGTCGTTACCTCTGGTTGTCCTTTGCTCCAGTCCTTTGTTCCTAAAGGGAGAATATCTAGAACCGTTGCTGTGGCAATATCAACCACAACAACCCCGTTATTTTCTTGTAGAGTAACAAAGGCTTGACTGCCATCAGGAGAGACGGCAATAAATTCGGGTTCGAGATCTTGGGAAGCAGACGCTCCAGGGCCAAAAATACGAACGCCTTTCGCTCTTAACTCGGCTTCGCGACCGTCAAAAGCTGCCAAAGAGGCATTAGCCACCGTTGCATTGTCTACCCCATTGCTGAGGTCAATAATACTAATAGAGCCAACAGGATCAACCGTGTATTCATCATTAGGCTCACCTTCATTCGCTACCAAGACCTTTGTGCCATCGGGGGTAAAAGTAAGCGCATCGGGTAAGAATCCCGCTTCAACGGCATTGAGGAAGTTTCCATCGGTGTCGTAGAAAGCAACCGTACCAGCAACCCCTGTTTCATCTGCTTCAATGGCGATCGCAACAAGGCCATTATTGACGGCAACGCTGTTCGTCCCACCACCTAAGCTAGTAATGTCAATGGTATTTACTAAACTGGGGTTGGTAGGCGTGCTAATGTCGAGAACTTCGATGGTTTCTCCCGTGGTGATAAACAACCGTTGAGTCGTGGGATCATGAGCGACAATTTCAGCCCCAGCATCGCTGGTAAAAGTCCCTAAGTTCGTCGCAACCAGAGCATCAGATCCTTGAGGCGTACGCTCAGATTGGTTCATAGTAATCATTAAATTTGCCATCCTTTAACTTTGTTTACTTCTACACTCAAAAGGCTTCAAAACTAAAGTTAGAATCCAAAAAATAATTGTTAGACTGAGATGTCCAAAATTACAAACTTTTTGTTAGAAGATAAAAATAGTGCAGATTAGACCATTAGAAGCCAATAGGTAGCCTACAACGCCATTATCAAGGTTTTATAAAGCCATGGTAAAGAATAGGTTAACCCTAATCGTTAAAGATGAGGAAATTGCTTCCCCATCTTCACCCCTTCAACGGTTACATTCCCATAATCTCGTAACCAGCATCTACGTAAATAACTTGTCCAGTGATACCGCTAGCTAAATCACTACATAAAAAAGCTGCTGTATTTCCGACTTCTAATTGAGTCACTGTTCGTTTCAAGGGGGCTACTTCTTCGACGTGACGAATCATATCCAAAATTCCTCCCACCGCGGACGAAGCTAAAGTGCGAATAGGGCCAGCAGAAATAGCATTAATCCGAATATTCTGGGAACCTAATTCAGCCGCAAGATAGCGCACACTCATCTCTAAGCCAGCTTTAGCCACTCCCATTAAATTGTAATTGGGAATGACTTTCACACCACCAACATAAGTCAAGGTGACGATGCTTCCCCCTTCTCTCATCAAAGGTTTGGCATATTTCGCCATATTACCCAAGGAAAAGGTACTAATTTCTAGAGACTGACTAAAAGCTTCACGAGATACCGCACTAAAATCCCCTCCTAAGCCTTCCTTATCTGCAAAGGCTAAACAGTGAATTAGAATGTCTAATTTTCCCCAAGTATCTGCCACAGACTTAAATACAGCTTCTACCTGGGCTTCATTTTGGACATTACATGGCACAAAAATAGATGGATTAAGAGGTTCTACAACATCACGGACTTTTTTTTCAAAACGCCCTTTTTCATCTGGTAGATAGGTTACACCGAGATTCGCCCCTGCTTTATGGAGTTGTTGAGCAATTCCCCAAGCAATGGAACGATTATTAGCAATTCCTGTAACGAGCGCGTTCTTTCCGGTTAAATCTAACATAGTCTTGTTGAAGATTGAGCAAATTTTCTCTCGAATTACGCCCCCATTATGGAAGATGGTGGCTATAATCATTGACAGAACTAGGGATATGTCATCCCAATAGGAACATTGTGAAGCAAAACGTAGCAAAAACCCCTGAAGATAGGTTAAAGTGTTGTTTCTATGCTGGGCTTAGCGACCTTTGGTGTTGTAAAATCCCCTACTTTTTCGCTGTTGTATTAGAGTGTGATGGAATTGTCTGTACCACAAGATAAACCCCTAGCAGCCGTTTTTCGCCGCATTGGTGGCGGGACTTATCCCCCTGTTGTTGAAGCATTTGATCGGGGGAAAACTATCTTTTTTCCTGGCGATCCGGCTGAGAGAGTCTACTTTTTGCTCAAAGGGGCGGTTAAACTTTCCCGTGTCTACGAAGCGGGAGAAGAAATTACGGTTGCCTTATTAAGAGAAAATAGTGTTTTTGGGGTGCTTTCCCTAATTACAGGACAACGCTCAGATCGGTTTTATCATGCTGTTGCCTTTACCCCCGTCGAATTATTATCTGCGCCGATTGAACAAGTAGAGCAAGCACTTAAAGATAATCCTGATTTATCGATTTTGATGCTTCAGGGCTTGTCTTCGCGGATTTTACAAACGGAAATGATGATTGAAACCCTCGCTCATCGTGATATGGGTTCCCGTTTGGTCAGTTTTCTGTTAATTTTATGTCGAGACTTTGGTGTTCCCACCCCTGAAGGGATTCGCATTGATTTGAAATTATCTCATCAGGCGATCGCTGAAGCCATTGGTTCTACTCGTGTGACTGTGACCCGTCTTTTGGGAGATTTACGTCAGGAAGAAATGATTTCTATTCATAAGAAAAAAATAACCGTTCATAATCCTGTCGCCCTTAGTCAGCAATTTACCTAACATTCTTGTCAATGTTAACAGCGAATGACTAGTGCTTATATCCTAATTGCAGCTATTCTAATCTTAGGAGGCTTAATCGCAGCATTGGGCGATCGCTTAGGAACCAAAGTTGGTAAAGCTCGACTTACCATTGGTAATCTTCGTCCCAAACAAACCGCGATTGTTGTTACTGTTTTAACAGGAACTCTCATTGCTGCTTCTACCTTTGGTATTTTATTAGCGTTTAGTAAGTCCTTACGAGAAGGATTATTTGAACTTGATGAAATCCAAAAACAGTTACGTATTGCTAAAGCAGATTTAGAACGGTTAACTATTGATCAAAAGGATATCCAAGAACAATTACAACAAGCCAAGACAGAACAAAATACCGTCCAAAAAAAATTAGAATCAACGAATAAAAATTTTGAGAAAGCGAAAAAACAACTCAAATCTGTTTCGACTCAAGCAGTAAAGTTACGAACGGATATTCAAACGTTACTCAAAGAAAGAAAAGACCTCCGGCAGAATAAAATTGAATTAGATCAACAAATCGAAGAATTACAAGTAGAAGTCCGTCAACGAGATGAAGAACTCAAAAAAGGTAAGGCTCAAATTGCTCAACAAACTGAGATCTTAAATCAAAGACAAACCCGTCTCAAAGAACTCCAAACTCGTCTACAAAGTTTAGAGCAACAACAAAGTACCTTACAAACAGAAATTGATCAACGAGATGCTCAAATTATTACACTAGACAAGGCGATTAACGATAAAGATATTGCACTCAAAAATAGAGAAACTCAGTTAGAAGAACTAGAAAGAGAATCGACTTATTTACAAAGACAAGTTGAACTCTTAGAGCAATATTATCAGACTTATCAAGAGTTAAGAGAAAGACAAATTGCCATTGTTCGAGGTCAAGTTTTAGCCATTGGTGCTGTGCGACTTGTGATCTCTCAACCAGGAACCGGAAATCAAGTCGTTGATGAACTTCTTAGACAAGCAAATCGAAGAACAATAGAGTTAATCGGCAAAGAGCAAATTAAATCAGATGAACGAGTTGTTCAAATTACGAAATCTCAAGTAGAACAATTAATTCAACGATTACAAGATGGTCAAGAATATGTGGTGAGAATCATTTCTGCGGGTAATTATGTAGAGGGTGAAAAAGAAGTTCGTGTTTTTGCCGATATTGCCCCTAATCAGAAAATTTTTAATCAGGGTCAAACCATTGCCACGGTTTCTATGGATTCTCTAGAATTGACGGAAGAAAATGTCCAAAAAAGACTTGATTTATTATTATCAGCCACTCAATTTCGCGCGCGTCGTGCCGGGGTAATTGGTAAAATTCAAGTAGGCGATGGAAGATTAAAAGCAGTAGTCGATTTTATTGAAAAAGTTCAAGAATCAGAGGAAGGTTTAGATGAATTAAAAGCAGTTGCTTTAGAAGAAACACAAACGATCGGTCCGTTAAAATTACGATTGATTGCGATTCAAGATGATGAAATTATTTTAGAAACTCAAAGCGAACCATGACAAATAAACCCATGACAATGATTTTAGGATTTGACCCTGGTAGAGATAAATGTGGGATGGCTATTACTGATCAAAAGGGTAACCCTCATTATCATAAAGTTGTTGACTCAGAACAAGCAATCGTAATCCTTAATTCCCTGTTGCAAGAATATTCTATTAGTTTAGTGGTAATGGGTAATCAAACGACATCTAAGCAATGGAAACAAAAGTTAGAAGCTAAGTTATTAACTTCAATTCCGATTATCATGGTGGATGAACGCAATAGCAGCGTAGAGGCTCGCGATCGCTACTGGGAAATGTATCCCCCCAAAGGATTAACGTGCCTTATTCCTCAAGGATTACGGGTTCCTCCTCGTCCTATTGATGATATTGTTGCTGTTTTATTAATTGAACGTTATCTAAAACGATGAGTCAAGAGCATATATCTTCATCCTCTGATGATCAAAATGATCAATTAAAAGAAGACGAATTATTTGTTGAAATTCCCTCGGAACCAAAATCCCCTTTTGATGAGAAAATTCCATCTGGGTATGATCCAATGGGAGAAATTTATTTGAGGGGTAGAGCATTTAGAGGATTAGCTGGGGGAAGAATTCCCTGGTGGATTCTGATTTCTGGTTGGATAATTTTCGGAGGATTCGCACTCCTAATTGTTATGGCAGCGGTAACATCAAATAATTTTTTGGGTTTGATTATGTTATTTATTCCAGCTATTATTCTGATAATTCTTTGGAGAGGAACACAAGCTAAGCTTTATCGAAAAAAATATAGAAGAAAATAGTAATTATTTCAGCAAACTTAGGGCATTTATCATTGTTTTTGAAAAATGGAGTATTATATTATTTGTTAGTAGAAAATTAGTGATTTTGTCGGCTTTGTTTGCAAAACGACTCCCATTAACTATAAAATACACCTATATAATAAAATATTTGTCAATCGAAACAATGAAAAAAAATGCTATCATCTCAGTTATCTTACCGTTTCTAGCACTAATAGGAATAGGTTGCAGTTCGACTGAACAAACTGCACAGCAACCCCAGCCAAACGATGACCAAGTATCTACTTCTACAATTGCTAATTCTACTAATGAAAATGAATTTGTTGAAACGCAACAGCCTTCCGAAGTAGCTCAGCAAACTCAATCTTCAAACAGTGCTGAACCCATTCAAGTTTAACCTGGCCCACAGGAAATGCAAGTCGAGTTGCTTAGTGCCAAAGTGACAGGTCAAATTTTGACTGTAACTATTCGTTATGTACCTGGAGAAAATGCTAGTTTTGCTAGTACAAATTATCCGATCAAAGAAGTAAGTTACATTGAAGATGCTACCGCCAAACAGTATAGCGTTCTTCAAGATGAGTCGGGACTATATTTAGCCTCTCCCAAATCAAATACAAGTAGTCAGCGTCGGGGAGAAATGATTAATCTTGGTGTTAGTTCAAGTGGAGGCCCGAAAATTGCCTGGTTTAAATTTCCCGCACCGCCATCAGAAGCGCAAACCATTTCTATTAATATTCCCGAAGTAGCTCCTTTTGATGGAGTAGCAATACAGCAATGAAACAACAGAAATCTATTAGAGCGATCGCTTTGAGCGTAACCATATTATTTACTGTCGGCTGTCAACAAGCGTCTATACCCACTGATTCTGTCTCAAATAAGGAGGATCAATCTTTTCAAACAAATGAGGCTCCTCAAACTAGCACTAACTCTGTCAAACAAAATTCAGCAAATTCTTTAACTAGCTCCGAAAGCAATCCATCTAGCCAAATAAATCAGGAAAAACCGACTAACGAAGTTAACACAGAAAATAATCTTGATACTTTAGTCAAACAAGATACTGGTAGTTCTTTAACAGGGAAAGTCAGCGATTTAGACGGATTGATTACTGATCTAAATGGCAGAGTTACCGCAAACGAGATTGTAATTCCTTTACCTGCCGATATTCTTTTTGATTTTGATAAAGCAAATATTCGTAACAATGCCATACCAACTCTAGAAAAACTCGAACAAGTGATCGCGAATTCGGATACCGAAAGCATTCAAATCAATGGACATACCGATTCTAAAGGCTCTGAACCCTACAATTTACAACTTTCTCAAGCACGTGCCAAAGCGGTTGCTACTTGGCTATCAGATAATACAGGAATTTCAAGCGATCGCCTAAAAACAAAAGGATACGGAGAATCTCAACCTGTTGCCAATAATCAAACGCCTGATGGTAAAGATAATCCAGAAGGAAGGACTAAAAACCGTCGCGTAGAAGTGATAATTTCTAAAAAATAGAGCATTGCACTTAATTGGCAAATTCAGGATGCGATCGCCATAAGAGAGAGATCAATAATAAACCTCTTGCAAAAGTTTTTTGCTTTGAGATGACTAACCTTGAATACATATACTATCAGTGAAAAATGAACGCTGTTGCCTTCTTCTGCAAGAAGTCTAATGCAAGGTGTTATACTCCTTTGACTGTTTTTTTGGCTCAATTCACAAAATCGTGAGATATAATTCGTGTATCAAAAAAACTGATTGAAAGAATTTAATAATTTCTTGCCAAGCTAAATCTGTTGCCACTGGATCAAATCGGTAGCCATCATCTCTCATAAATGTATGATTGGCTATATAAGTTACTACGTGATGAGAGATATCTGCTTGATTAAGGGAGTCAATGATTAAGTGTCTTCCCTCTTGAGGAATATGGGGATCTTCAGTACCAAAAATTAACAAGACTTGACCTTGAATATCTTTGATTCTTTCTAGGGTATCTGCCTTTTCTCGACCTAACTTACCGTTATGAATACCAGTTGGATAAACACAAACCGCTCCCTTGACTTGAGGATTAAATGCAGCGCGAAATGCTAAATGTCCTCCAATACAAAAGCCCATTGTTCCTATTTTTTTAGGCATAACACTTTCATGTTGACTAAGGAAATTAATCACAGCATTAGCATCTTGATCAAACTCAGATAAGTCTGTTTTTCTAGCAGCTTCGTTACCTTTAATTCTACCTAAATCATCAGGATCGATAATCGTTCCAATGGGTAGTAAACGATGATAAATTTCAGGAGCAGCGACAACAAACCCATACCCGGCTAAATGATCTGCTAGTCTGGTAATTGGGGTTCCTAATTGGTAAATATCTGAATAGAATAAAATACCTGGATATTGACCCTCGCGATCAGGGCTAGCCAGATAAACTCTCATCACGTTATCGTTAACCAGAAGGCTTGTATTTTGTCGTTTTATCCGCATACGCTTATAAGATTAGAGACTTGATTTACAATTCTAGTGATTCATCTGATTCATTAAAAGATTGTTGATCAAGCATCGCTAAAACACCATTTAATAATTGTAATTGATCTGATAGTTGCTTGATTTCTAAGGAGGGTGTGGTTTCAGTAAACATCATTATTTTTTCTGCCTTCTGTTCATATTGACGTAGCATTAAAAATGCTTGTTCACTAAAGTGAGTTAAATAGTCTTGGGCAACTTGAGTGTAAATTAAGCTATGTTTAGAATTAGATTGAGTTTCTGGTGTTTCTCCTTTTATTGTTGTTTTATTCAGTAAGTAACTTGCCCCTCCTAAAACGACTGCACCCATAGGCCCACCTAATACCCAACCAATTCCTGTAGGTAGGCCAACGGCAGTAATGTCATCGACATTTGTGGGTTTTTTAGATGTTTTTTGAGTCTCTGATGATGGAACATCTGGAGGGTCAGGAAAGCTAATATTTAAAGGGTTAGGGGGTTGTCGTTCCAAAAATTCGCCAGCTTTATTAACCCATTCAATCATTGAATTTTGATAGATTAAAACATTACTTTCAAGCTCATCATGATGCCATTGTTTGAAGGTTCCTGTTTCTAAGACAATAGCTAGTTTTGTTTGATAATTGGTTAAAAGTTTCGGTAAATATAACCAACTTTCAAAATTAGAGAGACTGCGCTGAAATCCTTGTTGAATAATTTTGGCTGCTTTTTGGGTAATCTCTAGTTTCTGCTGTTGTTTTTGTTGTTCTTTTTCTAATTGATTGGTAATATTTTGTTTCTGATGATTAGCTACGATTTTAACTTGATTGATGATTTCTTGAATACGAGAATCTCGGAAAGAAAATTTTTCTTTTTGAGTCATTACCATACTTTGTAATGCTGATTCAAATATTGATAGTCCAGTCGTTTGTGCTGCTTCACCATCACCTTTTAATATTTCTCTTAGTGCGGGTAAGGCATCGACTCGATACAAATTACTCAGTCCCGGTGGTAAATTGACTCGAAAACTTTCGGCAATAAAACGAAGACGATGATAGACTTCTTTCTGTTCTTGTGGTTCTAATAAATTCAAAAAGTTAATGACTAAAATAACACTATCAACACCTCTGTTGAGTAACCAGTCTCTTAAATTTTCTCTTTCTTCTAATGTCATTAATTTTCGAGCATCAACGACTTGAATAATTAAATCTGCCGTTAAAAGTTTATCTTTGACTAATTGATTTTGCTCTTCTCGATCATTCGTTCCTGGTAAATCGAGAAATTCCACTCCCATTTTTAGTAAACTATGATCACAATAAACTTCAAC
>JBCDDV010000019.1:0-12071 GCA_039180145.1 Cyanobacteria bacterium P01_G01_bin.49
CTTAATTTAGAATGAAATAGCCCTGGATTGCATATAGCTCAAGCGCTTGAGAATCAAGACCCTAGAAAAAAATACACATTGCATTATTTAGTTCTTAATATTAAGCTTGTTGACATGTAGCAATCATAAGATTTGGGAATGCTTGCCCCAATATCCTAGGCCTGAGCTTTGCCGTAAACTTTGATTGGCTTGAACAGAGAGTATAAAATCAACTATAAAAGCTGCCAAAGCGATAGGAGAAAGAATTACCTTTTTATAAAAGGGTTTATTGGAAAGCCCTATAAAGCGCCTGATTAAGATGAAACGAGGAATTAACCATTGGCGTTTTTTAGCTTCATCCTGCACGAGAACACTAAGCCATTGTGGATAACTATCATTGTTCTTGAGGATATACTCTCCTGCTGTTTGCCCTACCTTATCTAACTCTCTTAATCTATTAAAAACCAGTTCATTGACAGCACTGCCTGCAATCAGCCATCGTTCATGGCGTAAAAGATGACTAATCTCTGTATATGCTTCAAACACGTGTGATGCTGACTTGGCTAAAATAACACGATTAGGATTCTGCTTAGTCTTCAGATTCTCAGTGACTATCATTGTATATAAGAAACTATCATCATTCATCAAACCTGTTGGAAAGCTAATTTGCTTTAAGACGTCAGATTTTGCACAGTAAAGTTGACCACAGAGCCAAGCTGGACCACCTTCAGTTGCTTTTCCACCCGATAGGCCAGATATAACCGATGAAAGGGACTCTCTCAAAGTCTTGTTAGGCTTTAAGGAAACATCTTTGATGGGTTTATCCACAACTACCCAAGCATCAGAAGAGCTCAAGATAGTCTGAAGCATTGAGTACAGTGTATTCTCATCCAGAAACTGAATATCTGAATCCATCAAGAAGAAGTACTGAGCGTTAGGTCTTGAAAATTTATGCACAAAAAGATTCCAAGCATTAGGCTTTCCGGGTTGCTCGATTTCTCGAACTTTCCAGTGAATTGATTTGTTTGTAGATGGATCGACTAGAGAATTTAATGTTTGATGAGCTACCTCAGCAGTATCATCTGTGCAGCCGTTGGGCAAAACTATCAACTCTATATGCAATCTAGATATTGTTTGATTCAGTAAGCTTTGTTTGAACAGTGAACTTAGCATTTTGCCGATACAATCAGCCTCATTATGGGCAACAATACCTATGCTTATTAACAACTCTTTGTCTTCGGCTACAAGCAACTCAGACATATATTTGAATTCCATGCTCATAATTCAATTCATTAGTCTTTTAAAGGCCTTTAAATAGCGCAAAAAATACTAAATGAAACTTCTTGTGTCAACTAACTCAAAAATCTTTCTGAGGGCGCTGATCTTCTAATAAGTGATAGAATAAGATATTCTACACCTCCTATTCGTGTAAGTACTCATAGCATTTTTTTATCTGGTGGGAACTGTTTTCTTAGCAGAATCTAAGGGGGCTTTTAACCCTTATTCCACTAGGGCTTTATGCTGCTACATTCGTTTTCACTAAGGCCTTGTTGAAGATAAATTTTGACCGTATAGATCCTCTTAGCAGTTCAGTGCCATCTGGTGAAGTACATATTTGAAGGGCTTTGGTGCATAATTCAGACCTTGATTTATAAGGGTTTCAGCCATTCGAAAGGCTAGAAATAGACCATTTTACTGAATATCGATCGCTGAAACCCTTGGTATAACTGGATTTATTTATGCACCAAAGCCTATTTGAAGCCAAAAAATTTGATAGCTATAGATTCTGATGTACCTCATTAAAATGGGAATTTCTATAGCGATCTAACCACTTTATAATCAGAGGCTTTGAAAAGCTATCTTATAGTTGAACTTGAATTCACTTTAAAGACTGGAAGCATCTTCAGCATGCCCTTCTCAAGGATTATCTACTATTCCATTTTTGCAAAGTAAATCTATGTATTTATTGAAATCTATGTATTTATTTTCAAAAAGTATAATTTCCAAATTCAATTTCTTCTGCAAATTTCTTACGAACAATCTCCCGAAGCTCACTGTCATAGTATTCTGAGTAATGTAAGCGAGTTGAACTATTCCTTTTCGGAGGAGGGCTGTATGGAATTTCTAGCTTATTACATACCTCTTTAAAGTCACGATCTAATTGTTCGAATTTCATTAAAAAATCTATATCACTATCCAGCTTCTTGTTGTTGACTGTATTTACTTTTAAGCCAATCTTTTCAAGTGCTTGACAAAACAATGATCTTTCACAAATGTAATGACGTATTGGCCGAACGCCATCAACTAGAGTCAAAAAGTTGTCCCGATTCCACTCTATCTTCCCTCTATGAGGTGAAAAGTAAAATGAAATCATCATATCCCAAGGATTTCTTATTGTTGCAAACTTAAATAAAGAATGATAGATTTCAGCATCTAAGACAAATTTATAATGGGACAAGACAGAATGTTTCCTAGTGTTGTATCGCTTATTACGCACTCCAAATCTCTCAAGTCCATCCTGCTGCTCAGACTGCGTTATATCATCTTCAGAATAATCTTTTAGTATATTCTGGATACTATTTCCACCAGTTTTAGGAACATGAATGAAAAGAAAATGTTTTTGTGTAGAAATCATGACTCTCGTCAGCTATTTTTTACTTAAATAAAAAAGATACACTATCACTGATATTGTCTGTTCTGAAAGCGCTAAAAGAGCTCAATCTTCTTGAGCAATCAGGAGTCTGACTAAGGAGATACATCAAAAAGCCAAGGCTTTGATTTCATATTCGGAATTCTAAAACCTCCCTTAACAGACTGAGTCATCAGATGCCAGAGACATTCAAATTAGATATAGTTTAATTCAAGAAGATATTTTCTGTAAATATCCTCTAAGTAATCAACCTGAGAACTTTTGAAGAAATTCAAATAGTAGCCAGGTTGACCTTTGTACTTCGAAATATGTTTTCCATGCAAATGCGTTACCGGGTCAAAGTCATCAAATGATTCCTTAGATTCAATCATTCTTTCTACAGCCTCAATTTTATACTTATCCTTGATAAGTTCCTTCTTCTCTTGAGAGATCTCTATGCCAAAAAAACTTTCGAGTTCAGAATATATGAAATTGAAATTATTCGAAAAATCCTCGTATCTCAGCATCAAAACATTTGGCTTTCCCTTTAAATTAAGTACATCCCATACTCCATTGCTGTCTAATTCGAGGATTTGCTCCTCTATTACCTTATCAGTGAGAGGTAATCCATAACGCTGAATAGAAGATGCTATGCTATCCAACGGGTGTCTGTAAGTGACTACGATGGGGTATTTTGAATTGATTTTACTGTAAACATGTCCTTTTTCAACAAATTTTTCTGGAAATACCTCTCTCAATACATTGTAGATGAGTGTGCTACCACTTCTAGGAGGGCTAAATTGAGCAATACCTCCACTTTTAATCAGTCTTTCAAACTCGCGCCTCAGCTTATTTAGAACTAATTTTCGATTTTTTAGCTTGTGAATCAATTCCATGATTTAATCCTTTTCTGGTTTTAATATTCAGCTAAATTCATTACTGTCTTTATAAGGGTTAGAAAATAGCTTTATAGCAGTTTCAGCTCTGATGAAGTACACCACAAGCCTGTGCTGAGGTAGCTTCAGCTTTCAGACTGTACCTCACTGGATAGAAAAACGCTGTATAAGGGTTAGAAAATAGCAATCGCTCTCAACTTAAGGGAATAAAATTAGATGAGCCTTTATAGTTGACAACCTTTGCTGGAATGCCTATGACCACTGAATTATCTGGTAAATTTTTATTGACGACTGAATTTACCCCAATTGCCACATCATTCCCTATCTTAATGGCTCCAGAAAACCGCGCACTTGGTGCAATGTAAACACGAGCCCCTTGTTTTAGACAGTCCTTATCGCTACCTCGTCCCCCTTCGCCAATAGTTACATCATGACTAATTGCACAGTAGTTATCAATCTCAGCTCGTGGATACAAGATAATAGAACCCGAGTGAGTTAATGTATAGCCCTTTGCCAATCTTTGTCTCCTTAGGCAATTAAATGCCTGTAACGAGCATTATTAACTTATGCCAAATAGCACAAAGTAGTTTCAGGATTTGGTAAATACATGATGTGTGGACTTTCTCATTTACCTCATCATTAAAGCGATGTTCAAGCCAGTGCCCATAATCCTTCCTGGGTTGAGATTAGAGTCAACCATAATTTTTTGCCTTCAGCCTGATAAAAATGATTAATATCTTCCTGAAATAGACTCAGCATTGATACCCCTTGTTATTTTCTTAGGTGCTATCAATCTCACAGCTAGTTAATCAAACAGAAGCTCTTGATACTCATCTAGGATCTTCTCTAGACGAAAATCTTTGGCTCTTCGTTGAAGGATTGACGACTGAATTGGGTTATCTAACGTCTTGAGAATTGCTTCCGCCATGCATTCTGCATCACCAACGGGTACTAACGCTCCGTACTTGCCATTTTCAAGAATTTCTGCTGGCCCGCTAGGGCAGTTTGTTGAGACGACAGGTGTACCTGCTCCCATAGATTCCACTAAAACATTTCCAAACCCTTCCCAAGCAGAAGAAAGCACACAAACAGCAGCATGGGACATATAAGAAAAAGGATTATCTACAAACCCAGGGAAGGTGACATCGTCTTCACTCAAAGAAAGATCTTTACAAAAATCGAGCAGTCTTTTATGTTGACTTCCCTGACCTAAGATCATTAATCTAGAGTTTTTTTTCTTCCGTAGTAAGCTATACGCTTTTATAAGTGTTTCAAAATCTTTCTGATGGTCCAGTCGACCCACGCCTAAAATTATAGGGCTACCTACTATATCAAACCATGGATGTTCCGGAATGGCATTCGCCATCTTGATAAAATCAGGTGTAATAATAGGGTTATAAATCACCTTAATTTTCTCTTTGCTAAGGCCCAGACTCTCCAGGTCTTTTGCAACACCATAAGAAACAGAAATCACCCAGTCAGAAAAAGGGTAGAACCACTTAATTAAATAAGGTACAAATCTACGTTTTAGACTCTGTAAGTGCTTAGATTCTTGGGTCAAGTTGTTATGAACTGTAACAACGATACGAGTCGGGACACGGGCCATTAGATGAGCTAAAATAGCAATTAAGTTTGTATCTTCAAGTGCCGTAATTAAAATATTAGGACGTTCTTTCTTGAGATATTTGAAAAGCTTGGGAAAACTGAGCACAAGTTTTGCTGTATCGAAGCTAATTAGTCTAATATTTGGGTCTAACTTTGCTAAGTAAGGCCCCTTTGATTTGACCAATAATAAGTCAACTTCTACGCCCTTACTAACAAAACCGTTAGCAATATTGAGCATTACTCGCTCAGCACCCCCACCCTCTAAGTCTGCTAGAAAGACAGCAATCTTTTTCATAGATTCATCTCTCAATAATTATTCAGGTTGGTTCCTGTTCAAGGATACTCATGAACAGGTTCTTTATTTTTGCTTCTAACTTTATGAATATGCTCATGGCTGCTTTCCCAATGCTCAATTTAGCAACCTTGCTACTATTAGAGTCAACTATATTTGGAATAAACTCGGATTCCATATCCAGAAACTTATAAAGACAATTTAGATATTCCTTCTTGAGAAACATAAAAGTTTCATATGACCAAATAAAGTGTTTATATTTACTGTTGATTATCATAGTCATTATATCTCTCGCTTTTTCAGATTCCTTTTGTGACTGCTTTAATGGTTTCAGAAATCTATAGAACCGAGATAATTCTGAAATAGTGATGTCTCTAGTGGTTAGGATAAAGTATACTTCGTAGCTCTCCTCATTCTGGGATATCCAATGTTCTATATTTGGGAATTTTGGAGGCTTGCTACCGTAAGGCAAAGAGCGGTGGCATACCTTGTGCTCGCCTTTATCGCTCCAAGCAACGCCATCCCAAGTCCCGTATTCATGGATGCCAAGAACATGAGAGCAAATTTTTGCTATCAACATGCTGCCTGAACTTTCTGGACCGATGACAAAAATACATTTACGCATCATATTTTATACTCTCTCTGATGATTGACACATTTTGGAAATACTGTTGATTTTACGATCTCAACATACATATAAAGTTATTTTGCAAAAGATTGAATTTCATTGCTTCCATCTCTGTAAGAAAAATATACTCTCCAGTTTATTGTCCTTTTTTTTGAATATCTACTTTTATAATTGGCTACTTTAAAGTCCCTAGCTGAACCCTTGCTTTTTAGGTTGCATTTTATTGTTGTTAACTCATCCATCTGATAATTTGAATTTGCAGATTCAAATAAAATCTTAACTCTGAATTCGTTGCGTTTGTATGCATGCTACTTGTATCAAAAGAGAAGAGATTTTAAGCCAAACTATAGGTTGAAGACCAAACGCCCCTTGTATTCTGTCTGCTTATAGCGAGTAAACAGTCGATTTGCTAGGAAGCTTTAAGCAATTAATAGCACTGAATTAATATTATAAAGATTCCGATACTGCGGCGTTTGAAGAAGCATCTTGTTTACTATAATTGGATAGAATCAAAGCAATGAGCAAAACGAAAAAAATTGAGTTATGTAGTATCAGCGTGTTTTCTGTCTGATTGTAAAACACTATAAAAGATAAGTACACAAGAGGCCAGTAAGCTACTCTTGATTTTGCAGATAGAGGCAATTTCAATGAACGTACAAGTGTGTGAAAGAAGCATAACCCAAAAATTATAGCTCCAATAAATCCAAAGGCAAGCAGGAGCTCTAAGAAACCATTATGTGAATCCTTGGGAAGATAAATATGCCCAAAAACCTTTCCAATATACGCTGACTCACCATAGATATCGCGCCAAAACCCTACGTAACCGTAGCCCAAAAGTGGTCGCTCAGAAATTTTGTAGGCTACAGCGCTCCAAATTGTTGTCCTGCCTGTTAAAGTTAAATTTTTTCCAGTTCCAATAACCAGTCCTTCTAAATTTGATGAGATCAATAAAGATGAAATTAGAAAAGTAATGATAGATAAACAAGCTATTGGAACAGTTAAAATAGAGTTTCGCTGTAAAAGTGAATAAATAATCTTATAAAAATGAGTACTCAGGAGGAGAAGAATTACGACAAATAAGGCAGTTTTCGATGTTGAAAGAAGTATAAGGATTATAGAACAAGACAAGCATGTAAATCGAAAAAAGTTCCAAGCCGAGTTATTCGGCTGACTCATATATATAGATATAAAGCAAAGGACGATTACTTTGGCAAACTCATTTTTTTGAATAAATGGACCTCTCCAGGCTCCTCCATGATTCCCTATTTCAATCGCAAAACTCGGGTTTATTATTGAGAATAATAAAGATGCAAATATAATAATACTACATGCCAAAGCAAGGAAGTTTAGCTGTTCTCTTAGGCTAAATCGTGAACCCAAATATACTCCAAAAGTTATAGTTTCAAAGAGCGCTAAGGATTTTCTTAAAGTTTCAGGTGGAAAATCTGACCAAGTGAAGGAAAGCATCATCAAGACGACTAATAACCAAAATAGTGGAGACCTTGATGCTGATGAAAGCGATGATTTCCATCTGCAAAGAATTAAGAATAACGCTATCAAAAAAATTCCATGCTGTATTATTTGTAATGGTAGCGTTAAGGGACTAACAACCGCTGTAGTTGATAATGCAAGATCACTACTCGAAGATGGATTAAAAATGCTCGCAAAGGCCAGTAAATCCGAGTAGAAAAGCAGAGATATAACAGCGAATGTGTATTCTGTATGTTGGAGCGTGACTTTCATTATTTCACTTTTATAATCGGACACATAACCGTTTAATTTGTGTCATGCGTGATCTTTCGTCAAGATTAGTTAGTTAGCTAATCAAACGACTAGAAATTATAAATCGATAAAATTTCTACCTCCTAACGTATAAATGGTAATTTTTTCTTAATTCTATATTCAAAAATTCCAATAATGATAAAGAACTCACGTAATCTCTGATTAAAGACTGAAGTTGCAAGTCTTCTTGTTGATTCTCTTTAAATTGAGCTAACCCAAGTGAAAATAAATTGTTAGCATATGCCTTGATTTTGGGGTAGTTCTTTCTTAGGAAATAAGCTGTTTGAATCATAACTTTTGCTCTTAGGGATTTCTTGTCATCACGAAATGTAGTGTAAGCATTATTCAGATGTATTCTTTGACACGCTAAGGGCTCTAGTAATGCGTACCCGATGCTTGTTCCCAGCGCAGCATATTTAATATAGTCATCGCTTGTAATTTTTATTTCTGAAGGCATAGGTAAAATTTCTCCAAGAAGCTCTTTCGTAAGGCACATCCCAGAGGTGATTATGCCATTCAAAGGCATGTTTCCTCTTAGACCACCGGTTCTCATTAACTCGCGAAAATCATAAAGACCAGATGCTCCTCGAGTATTCTTCACTCCTAAGAGCGGCTTAAAACTATTATCAACGCGCAATACCTCATGGAAGCACCATCCAATATTATTTTGGGTTGTAAATATTTCAACTACATTTTGAGCTTTGGATGGCAAAAAAGTATCGTCTGAATCCAGGAAACAGATAATTTCACCCTGACTTTTTTCAAAGCCAATATTGAAAGCAGATGCTTGTCCGCCGTTTTCCTTCATCACAGGAGTTATTTGATTACCGTAACTCTCTATGATCTGTGAAGAATTATCTGTAGAACCATCATCTACAACAATAACTTCAAGGTTATTATATGTTTGGTTTAAAGCACTATCAATTGCTTGAGATAGAAAGACTTCGTAATTGTAGTTATTGATGATTATGCTAACCAAAGGGTTTGAATTCATGCTTTTAACTACCTAATTATAAAATGGCGTATTCGGCAAAAACTGAAAATAATACCTTCTCTAGAAAACATGCTTAAAAAAATATCTTCAATCAAAACTATATTCATAAGCTCAATATATGGATTAATTGATAATTGAATCATTAAGCCATACAGAGATATCTTGTTGTATTAAATCTTGTAGTCTGAGTAAATCCTCCCTAAACAAATGAGTTAGATAGATTCTGCTTTCTTCCGACATTTTAGGTTTCCTGAGATTATTCATGTTCCAAAGCTTGATTTGGTTGGAAGCACTTTTTCTTACTCCACGTGGAAATAACAGCTTGGCTGCACTTTTAAATTTATTATCTTTCAGTAAGATACTGTTTAGTACCCTGCTCTTAGGTATACCAGATATATTATATTTTTTAGACATATCAATTAGAAAATTTTCATTTACGTTTAGGAACTGAAATATATCCTTTAAAATGAAATTTGGATTTTTCTTGAAGTCTTCATATATATAAATCTTAATTTGATCTCGATTGAACGTCTCAAAGTAGCGATTGACTTGTAAGTAATAGAAGCCTCTTCTTGTATAGTGCCAAAGAGGATCCCAGTTCATCTTCAAGCGTTTTTCTTCAGCTTGTAGTGCTAATTCAAAATCTTTTAATGATTCGTCACCATCTCGCACTAAGTGCATAAAGCTGGCATAGGCTGCATCAACTGGGTTACGTAAGATCGCTATAAGTTTCACATCTGGAATATAGTATTTGATCCGCTCAGGAGCTGTATTACTACCAAGATAAGTTGTGGATGCCTCACCGATTGCAATCTCATTTTTACTTCCTTCAAATAACTTTTTATACTCTTCTAATTGATGAACCGAAAGCTTAAAGCGGACTTGGTCTCCTGGGCCTTGAAAGTTTGCTTTTTCATCGTTCAGCATAAAAAAATGAGGTTCTTTAATCGGGGACATATAAATTTCAGGATGCTGATTAAGATAAGCATAGAGTGAGCTTGTACCTGCTTTAGGCGCACCTATAATGAGAAAGTTAGGCAGTTTCATTTTTAAAACCGTTGCTGTAAATGTCTAGATAATTTTTCCAAGTGCGGTTGTGTGAATCCGAAGCCTTTTATAAGCTAGAAAGACTAAAACTATATTCCATAATGATCGACTCACAGTAGTTGCTAATGCTGCACCTTCTGCCCCATTCTTGGGGATTAAGACAACATTCAAGATAATATTTAATAGAGCGCTAGTGGTTACTCCAATAGCCACATCGCGTTCATGCTTAGTCATTGTAAGCAGTAAAGCTACTGATCCAGTTGCTGCATTAAAAAGTTGACCAATCATCAAGATTGATAGTGTGTCTTTACCTTGAATAAATTCTGGTCCGAACAATGATAGAAAAAACGTACTAAATATAATTAGTCCTAAACCAAGTGGCAGGGCTGCTAACAAAATCATGCGAGCGCTCTTAGTTACAATCTTCTGTAACTTTCTGAGATTCCCTTGAGAATATAAACTTGCAAAGGTTGGTGCCAATGATGTGTTGAATGCAATCAATACAAAAGTAAGTAAGCCTGCCCCTTGGGTAGCAACAGTATAAATTCCGACTTCTGCCTGATCTTGCATCATGCCTAACATCACGACATCTGTCTTGTTGTTAATGATGTACATCCCCCCCACTAACAGCATTGGCAAAGCACTTTTCAGCCAAGTTCGAGGCTGATACTCAGCAGGAACCTTTTGATATATGGGGGGTAAAGACTTCTGCAGCAACCGACTACCAATTAAAAAAGCGACTCCACTGGCAGTAACATACATGCCCATCGCCCAAGATGGAGCGAAATGTTGCTCAAAAGCTAAGTAGCTTCCCCCAAAAAGCAGACTCAATAAAAGAGGACGAATTAATAATTCTGGCAGCTGGCCCAACACAATGCGGTTTAGAGCTTGCATCATAGGCTGTCGAAGGCGTGTCAGCGCACTCAAAGGTATTGCTATTATTGCTGCCCATAAAACAGTTAAAACTTGAGGATCGGAAGGCGGTGCTAATTGCCAGATCGCTGACACGAATAATAAAGCAAGAGTGAGAGCTGCTATAAAAACGATTTTGTTTGCCCAAATCAAGAGCCCTTTTGCCAATCCCCACTGTTCTTTAGAGTGATAAACCGAAACTTCGCGAATGATTAGTCCTTTTAATCCAAGCAAAGCAGGGATAGTAAGCAAATTGACCCAAGCAATTGCATAGGCATAGGTACCATATCCCGCAGCACCCAAAAAGCGTGCGAGTAATAAAACGTTCAAGTAGCCAAAACCAGCATTAGCGATTTGCAACCCAAAGGTGCCTGCAACAGCCTTAGCCAAAAAAGCGCGCAGATTATTTTCTGGCTTTTTATCAAGAGCTTTCATCTATCAAATCCATAAGCCAATTTATCTGCTTTCCAATACACTTCTGCGAGATGTTGCGAAACCACTAAGGTGGCTTAAAGACTCGTCCTGACTTGCCCTATGTTGTTTCCCTGAAGCTAAACGGTAGAGAGCGGTAAGCGTTTCACAATAGAGGTTGATATCCAAGGGGGTTACTCGCTGTCTGGCGCTATTCCCCATAGCGAGCCTGAGTGCGTCATTTTCAATCAAAGATTGAATGGATTTGCTCAGTGACTCAATATCACCTGGCTCAACTAAATACCCGGCTTCTCCATGGGCCATAAGCTCAGGAATCCCGCCCACCGGGGTAGAGATAATCGGTATCCCCCAAGCCATTGCCTCAAGCATGGCCATTGGCAACCCCTCGTTATATGAAGGCAAAACAAATATATGTGCATCCTTAAGCAATTGTTTGCACTGTTCTGTAGACATCCACCCAGGTAATGTGACGTGATCTGCCAAGTCAAGTTTCTCAATCAGAGCGGTTGCCGCTTCAATTTCGCCATCGCCAGCCAGGGTCAGATGTGCTCGATTACGGCATTCAGCAGGGAGGTTAGCAAATGCTTGGATTAAATCGAATGCTCCCTTACGCTGACCAATACGACCCAAAAAAGCAAAATTGATCACTGATGAGCCTGAACGATCAGGGATAGAATCAGGAATCTCTACCGCATTGGGCAAAACAATCACCCGAGATTCATCCAAGCCACAGTGCGAGACATAATACTGCTTCCAACTCTCTGACAGAGCGACAAAGTAATCAGCTTGCTGCAAAGCAGCATTCACAAAGCGCCGCATCCATCTAGATAGATTGTCGTGAAAGAGATGAAATTCGCACCCATGCGCATGCATGA
>JBCDDV010000020.1:0-11961 GCA_039180145.1 Cyanobacteria bacterium P01_G01_bin.49
CAAGGAATTTTATTTCACGCGCTTTTTACTCCCGGTTCAGGAATTTATGTACCGCAATTATGCTTTACTTTAATAGGTTTTTTAGATATTTCTACCTTCAGACAAGTCTGGCAAGACGTTATTACCAGACACCAAACTTTTAGAGCTTCCTTCCATTGGGAAAAACGCGATCGCCCGTTTCAAGTTATCTATCGTCAGGTTGAGTTACCTTGGCAAGAAGAAGACTGGCAAGAATTGTCTCCTGATGAGCAGCATAAACAATTAGAAATATTTCTAGAAGAAGATCGTAAACGAGATTTTGATCTCAAAAATCCGCCTCAGATGAGGCTTACCCTCATTCGTCTGACAGAAGATCGCTACTATCTGATCTGGACACAACATCACTTAATTCTTGATGGGTGGTCGGCTGGATTAGTCGTTCAGCAAGTCTTCAAACAGTATAATGATAGGGAGCATAATCTACCTCTTGTCTCTTCTCGTCTTTACGGAGACTATATCGCTTGGTTACAACAACAAGATGAAACGGTAGCTAAAACCTTTTGGCAGAAGACTCTCGCCGGATTTACAACACCCACAAGGTGGGGAGTTGAAAGGAAAGAACTAGGTATAGATAACAATTTTCAGCAAGCAGAGCAACAAGTCTCATTATCTCCTAAAATCACTACCGATCTAAAAACCCTAGCACAGCAACACCAAGTCACCTTAAATACCATCATCAGAGGAGCTTTTGCTTTACTACTAAACTATTATAGCGGCGAAGAAGATATCGTTTTTGGGGCAACCTGTTCAGGACGTTCTTCAACCCTAAAGGATATAGAATCAATGGTGGGGCTATTTATCAATACCCTTCCTGTGCGGGTTCACATTTCTCCCCAACAAAAGTTGATTCCTTGGTTAAAGCAGCTACAAATCCAACAAGCAGAAGCATCTCAGTACGAATATGTCTCCTTGTTTGATATTCAACAAGAAAGTGATCTGCCCCCAGGAATCCCTTTATTTGATAGTATCTTAGTCTTTGAAAATTATCCTGTTGATCCTTCTATTGCTCAAGCAACAGAAACCTTGACCATTGAAGCTGTGAGTTCAGTAGAATGGACGAGTCTTCCCCTCACAGTCCTAGTGGGAGAAGAAGTAGAACTATCAATTAAAATTAAATACCATTGCGATCGCTTTTCTGACATCATTATTAATCGCTTGTTGCAACACTTTCAAACTTTATTAACCGAAATTGCTCAAAAACCCCAACGGCAACTTTGGCAATTTCCCATACTGACTCCATCTGAGCAAGAACAGTTGATTATTCAGGGGAATGAGGAGCAGGAAGCAGGGTTTAGAGAACAGGGAGTTGGGAGCAGGGAGCAGGGAGAGGTTTTTATTCATCAACTGTTTGAGACGCAGGTAGAAAAAGAACCAGAGGCGATCGCTCTCATTTTTGAAGATCAACAATTAACTTATCAAGAACTTAATATTAAAGCAAACCAACTGGCTCATTATTTACAAAGTTTAGGGGTTCAACCTGAAACCTTAGTCGGTATTTGCTTAGATCGTTCCCTAGAGATGGTCATTGCTATTCTAGCCATTCTCAAAGCAGGAGGTGCTTATGTTCCTCTCGATCCTTCCTATCCTCCAGAACGCATTACTTTTATCCTCAAAGATGCTCAGATCAATATCTTGTTAGTTACTCAAGATTCTTCTAACTTTCCCGTTCAAACTCTAATTGATTTAAACAAAGATTGCCCTCAAATCTCTCAAGCTCTTCATACCAATCCTACCCCTCAAATAAGCCTAGATAATAGCATTTATGCCCTCTACACCTCCGGTTCTACCGGAAAGCCCAAAGGAGTCATTAATACTCATCGAGGTGTGTTAAATCGCCTCAATTGGATGCAGAAAGCCTATGGTTTGACTTCTGGCGATCGCCAAGGGCGCAGCTTTGCTGACCGCGTCTTACAAAAAACCCCTTACACCTTCGATGTTTCTGTCTGGGAGTTCCTTTGGACACTGCTGAATGGTGCCTGTCTAGTCATCGCTAAACCCGGAGGACATCAGGATAGTGGTTATTTAGTTGATTTAATTATTACGCAACAGATTACAACTATTCACTTTGTTCCGTCCATGCTTCAAGTGTTTCTTGAAGAAGCGAATGTCTCTCAATGTAGCTCCCTAAAACGGGTGATTTGTAGTGGGGAAGCATTGTCCGTGGACTTAAAAAATCGCTTCTTCCAAAAGCTAAACGCTCAATTACATAATCTGTATGGGCCAACTGAAGCGGCGATCGATGTCACTGCTTGGTCATGTCAACCTGATGACTTATCCGTTCCCATTGGACAATCAATTGATAATATTCAAGGGTATGTCTTGAATAAGCAACAGCAGTTAGTGCCAGTGGGAGTCGCTGGAGAATTGTATCTAGGAGGAGAAGGACTAGCGAGAGGATACCTAAATCGAGCAGATTTAACAGCGCAGTGCTTTGTTCCTAACCCGTTTGATCCCCCCCTACCCCCCCTTAGAAAGGGGGGCAAGCAGGAGGCAACATCGAGTCGCTTGTATAAAACAGGCGATCGCGTCAGATATCGAGAAGATGGCAGTCTTGAATATTTAGGACGCTTAGATAATCAAGTCAAAATTCGCGGGGTTCGCCTTGAATTAGGGGAAGTAGAGGCAATTTTAGAAAAATATCCCGATGTCATTGCCTGTGCTGTTCTCGCCAAAGAATTCGAGCCAGGCGATCACCGACTCATTGCTTATATACAAACTCCCCAAACCGAAGATATCTCCCAAGAACTGCGCGAATTTTTAGCGGACAGGTTGCCTAGTTATGGAATTCCCAGTGCTTTTATCAAGTTAGAAAGCTTTCCATTAACAGCTAATGGCAAACTTGACCGTAAAGCGTTACTGAATTTAAATCCAGATAGCGTCAGAGAGATTATCGCACCTCGCAATGCAACTGAAATGAAAATTGCTACCATTTGGGCAGAAATCTTGAAAATTGAAACCTTAAGTATTGACGATAACTTTTTTGAGTTAGGAGGAAATTCACTGCTGGCAACCCGTATTAACTCTCGCCTACGCCAAGCTTTTAATTTAGATTTACCTCTGCGAACGCTATTCGAGAAACCAACAGTCGCTAGTTTAGCTGAGCGCATTCATGTAATTCAAATGTCTGTCCAACAGCGTTCTATTGACTCAAACCAGCAGCGTAAGGAAATAGAACTTTAACATCAGTTCGGGTTAAGGAATAAGTCAAAGCTAAAGGAGTATAGAAGTTTAGGAGTGTAGGAGGGCAGGCTAAAAGCCTGTGCTTTGCCATAGGAGAAATTAATAATTAATAGCTATATGTCTTCGGTCTTTCCTTTTTGACTCTTTTTTGGTAAGCCAGAATATCAAGCTGACCAAACCCTTTTTGTCTAGTTACATCAACAGTACCCTGACACTAATTATATTCAGTAATAAGTCGAAAACTGCTATAGGTAACAGTGATCCTTGACCTATCATCTCTCAACAAGCCTAATTTCACGCTACCTGTCTCAGTTGGCAGAAACTACCAAAATTTACCCTTCAGATTTAGTTGCGATCGCTCGACTACGGTTTGACACCGTTGGGGGTTGGGATCACCAGCATAAATTTTTCGGTTTAATTGATGAGCAATGGCGATCATTTCTGGCATCGGTAACCAGGGAAAAATTATGATTTCCCCAGGTTGAGAAAACAAAGTAATCAATTGCTCAATTAAGCCAGTTTTACAGTCAGATTCAGGGAAAATCATCACAGATTTAGCTCGTTCTACTAACCAATCATGATCCCAGTCATCAGTTGTAATAGCGATCGCTAGAGAAGCATAAGGAATCCGAGCAGCAAATGCGGAAGAAGCTGTATCGCCACAGAAGAGAAAATGTTGGTCTTCTAGACTATACCATCCTACCTGAATGTCCTCTCTGGCTGCAGTAGAAACAGTGGACTGAACAAGGGTTGTTTCATTTTCTCTAGTGGAAATTGCCACGGGATCAGTTTTTGGGATAACGGCAATAATTTCGGGTTTAATAACATCCTCAGTATTTTCACCAGCTTTGGTTTTGGAAGACTCCGTATTTTTACGGGACTTTTCTTGTTGAATTACCTGAGATAGTTGTTTGTGGGTAATGGTTTGTCCTGCTTGTGCTTTCTGTAAAAATTCGTCGCGCACTTTTTGTGGCGTAGAAGGGGCAGCCAATAGATAGAGTGCTGAAGTTGCAATATCAACTTGTGCAAGATTTGCACGTTCGCCGAAAGTTTCATATACACTGATGAAGTTATAGGCGGTACGACGACTCCAGCCAAATTCTATTTGTAACCAGGTATCGAACTGACCGTATTTAAGACGAGTCCGAACATCAGCTAGCTTAAGCCCAATTTCCCAAATATCTTGGGCTGAGCGACGCAAGCAATCTCTGATTTCTCCAGTTAATTGCTGAATTGTCTGTCCTTGTTCCCCTTCTAAGGCTTCATAATCGAAGCTTGCTATTGGTTCGAGAAAACTTCTTGAATTATTCATATTTAAGTTGGTCTAACTTAATAAGATACTTAAGGTATACTTTACTTTTAGAAAATTTCTTTCTACTTTAAGAGTAGCTAAAAATCAAAAAAACGTCCATCATTTAAAAAACAATTGAGAAAGATTACTAACTTTTGACCAGCATCGGTAAAGTTTAACTTATGTTAAAAGCTGTTATCAAGAATCTAGCTCTTTTTTCTCTTCTCTCTTTTATAACAATAATTTTCATTTAGGATTACTGGGAATTATGCTTCACAATAAGCAGCAGTCGCTTAAACGCTTACAACAATTCGCCTGTCAAATGATTCAGCAAATTTACTTAGTGGCTAACCCTTACTGGTTTTCCTCCGAAAAATGGAGAGCAAGGGGACTTTTCTGCTTAATATTATTATTATCCCTCAGCAGCAGCACTTTTTTAGTTTTAGAAAGTTTACAAAGAGGTGAAATTATTTCTGCCCTTGTATCGGGAAGTAATCAACGCTTTCTGCGGGCAACTTTTATTTTTTTAGGTTTAATAATTGTGGGTGTTCCTTCGCTGGCATTTAATCAATATGTACAAAATAAATTAAGTCTTTATTGGCGAAGATGGCTGACTAATTACTTTCTTTCCCAATATTTTGGTCGTTACAAATTCTATCATTTAAGCTTTAGCGATACCATTGATAATCCTGACCAACGGATTAGTGAAGATATCAAGGTTTTCACTCAGCAAACCCTTTATTTATTGGCTACTTTTTTAGATTCTACGGTGCAATTAATCGGATTTACAGCACTTCTATGGTCAATTTCTAAAGCGTTAATGTTTTTTCTTTTAATCTATGCCAGTCTGGGAACAGGATTAATCGTAATTGCTTTTGGTCGGATCTTAACACAGATCAATATCGAACAATTAAAGCGAGAAGCTAACTTTCGCTTTGGTTTAGTGAGAATTCGGGAAAATGCCGAAGCGATTGCTTTTTATCAAGGACAATCTCCTGAAAAAAAGCAAATTAAACAACGATTTTGGCAAGCTTTCCAGAATTTTAATCGGTTGCTACGCTGGCAATTTAATCTTAATCTTTTTCAAAACGGCTATCAATATTTGACCTTCATTCTCCCTTTCATCATTCTAGCTCCCCGTCTTTTTTCTGGAGAACTCGAAATTGGGGCAGTTACGCAGTCCCAAGCAGCTTTTGAACGCATTGGCTTTTCCTTAAGCTTAGTGATTAATCAGTTTGATAAGTTAAGTATTTTTGCGGCTAGTATTAACCGATTAGCTATGCTCAAGCAATGGTCAAATTCTGCTGAAATTATCGACAATCTTACTATTAATGTCCAAGAAAGCCAAAATTTGAGCCTAAAAAATCTGACCCTATTCACCCCTAACTATCAAAGAACCTTAATCGCGGATCTCTCAGTCAACGTTCCTTTGGGTCAATCTTTATTAATTATCGGAGAGAGTGGTGTGGGAAAAAGTTCTTTATTGAGATCTCTGGCCGGATTATGGCATTCTGGAACAGGCGCGATCGCTCGACCCAAGCGAGAAGAAATGCTTTTCTTTCCCCAACGTCCTTATCTTCCCATTGGTTCGTTGCGCCATCAACTCTTTTATCCTAATTCAGTAAAAGAATCAACAGATGAACAATTACAGCAGATTCTCCTCCTCGTCAATTTGGCTGATTTAGTCAACCGAGTGGGATCTTTAGATAGGGTAGAAAACTGGTCTCAAATTCTTTCCCCAGGAGAACAACAACGTCTCGCCTTTGCTCGTTTATGGCTGACGCAACCAAAGTATGTCATCTTAGATGAAGCGACAAGTGCCTTGGATGAGGAAAATGAAGCTTTACTTTATCAACAACTCAGCAGGTTGTCTATAACGTTTGTGAGTGTTGGCCATCGTGCTACTTTATTTAAGTATCATCACCAGGTTTTAGAACTGTTTGGGGAGAATGGTTGGCGGTTGCGTTGAATTTAAGGAAATAGGGTGACAAGGAGATTAGGAGACAACTAACATTAACAATGAATCGATGGAATTTACAGTGGTGGCGACAATTTTGGCAAATTGCCAAACCCTATTGGTTCTCTCAGGAAAAATGGGGGGCGATCGCCTTATTACTTTGTTTACTGTTTTTGTCATTGATGGGGACAGTATTGTTGGTTTTGTTTAGTATTTTTTTGGGAGAAGTTACCTCATCTTTAGCAAGTCGAGAGTTGGAAAGATTTACCCAGTCTATGGGGATTTTCATTGGTATTATTGTGGTTGGAGTACCCCTTCTCTCTGCCAAAAGCTTTATTCAAGGTAAACTCAGTTTATACTGGCGACGTTGGTTAACCTTTAATATTTTAGATCGCTATCTCAAGGATCAAGATTATTATCAAATGACTTGTTACCCGAACCTAGATAATCCTGATCAGCGCATTGCCGAAGATATCAAAACGGTGACTCAACAGTCACTCAATTTCATGGTGATCATGTTTGATTCAACTCTCCAATTATTAGGGTTTATCGGTGTGTTATGGTCGATTTCTCAGGTGTTGATGGTTTTTTTGGTAATTTATGCTATTGGAGGAACCGTTGTAACGATCATTCTTTTTGGTCGCATCCTAGTCAGCATTAATTTTGAGCAACTCAAACGAGAAGCAGACTTTCGCTTTAGTTTAGTGCGGGTTCGGGAAAATGCCGAAGCGATCGCCTTTTACCAAGGACAAGAGCAAGAGTCAGAACAAATTCAACAACGATTTGTGTCTGTTTTTAATAACTTTAACCATTTAATTCGTTGGCAGTTGAACTTAAACTTATTTCAAAATGGCTATCAGTATATTACCTTTATCTTACCTGGTATCCTCCTAGCACCGCGCATTCTATCAGGAGAATTAGAAATTGGTGAATTTAGCAAGGCAGCAACGGCATTTAGAAGCATTTTAATCGCCTTAACCTTAATCGTGACCCAATTCGATCAATTGAGTGCTTTAGGGTCAGGCATTCAACGCATAGATGCCTTAACGCGATTTCTTCAGATTTCTCCTGTAACATCTTCTCCAGGAAAACCTGTGATCAAAACCATCGAATCATCTCATCTGACTATTGACGAATTAACCTTACGGACTCCTGACTATCAGCAGACATTAGTCAAAAATTTGTCAGTAAGTCTGATATCTGGTCAAGGATTATTGATTATGGGAGGTAGTGGTGTGGGGAAAAGTTCGTTATTGAGGGCATTGGCTGGACTGTGGCACTCCGGTGAGGGTGTCATTATGCGTCCCAAACGGGAACAGTTACTATTTTTACCTCAGCGTCCCTATATGCCATTAGGTTCTCTACGGAATCAGTTACTTTATCCCCGCACTGATAACATAATGACTGATGAGCAACTTCTTGACATCTTGCAACGAGTGAATTTGTCAGATCTCACCACTAAATTTGGGGGGTTAGAAGGGACAGAATATTGGACAAAAGTGCTTTCTGTCGGAGAACAACAACGCTTGGCATTTGCTCGCTTATTGGCAATTGAACCTAAGTATGCAATCTTAGATGAAGCCACCAGTGCGTTAGATCAGCAAAATGAAGAACAGCTTTATCAGCAGTTACAAAAAACATCAATCACCTTTGTCAGCGTCGGTCATCGTTCCATTTTGCAGAAATATCATCAACAGGTTTTGACATTGAGGGGGAATGGGGAATGGGAGATGAGGGGGGTAGGGAGTTCAGAGTAATATGAAATCGCGAACGGGTTTGCTACATAAGATATGTCAAGAGTGAGAGAGGTGTTCCTCACACAGTTAACAATGAACAATGAACAATTAACCACTATAAAATCTAAAAATGGTATCAACTGAAAAAACATTTACAGATTGTCAATATTGTTCCCTAATTTCACAAAGGAATCAAGAAGATCCTATTGGAACGGCGGGAACTTACGATCATTGGCTTATTTTAGAACTTAAACAACCTTGGTCGCCAACTATGTGGGTAGAAGATCCGAAACTTCAACCACTAGTTAATCTGATTAAACAGCTATTGCTACGTAAAGGCATTAGAATCAGACCGATTGCGATCGCCCCTGATCGAGAATATTCTCAACCTGGTTATACTCGACTCTTCTATTATCATCGTCCAGCAAGACTATTTGCAGAATATGAAAAGCAAGAGTTTATTGTTCCTGAAACAGATTTAATTCCTTTAGCAATCAGTTTACTATCGTCCTTAACAGGCAAATCACAAAAACTATCAACCCTTCGCACTTATCAACAACAAACAAGTCATATTCGTGAAATCTTGGTTTGCACCCATGCAAATGTTGATTTGGCTTGTGGTCGCTTTGGCTATCCTCTTTACAAAGAATTACGATCGCACTATGCAGCTAATTCCCAAGGACAGTTGCGAGTCTGGCGTACTAGCCATTTTGGAGGTCATCAGTTTGCTCCGACGCTGATTGATTTACCAGAAGGTCGCTATTGGGGACACTTAACTCTAGAAGTTCTTAATTCGTTGATTTATCGGACAGGAGCAACTGAAAATATGGGTCAATTCTATCGCGGATGGGCAGGATTAGGAAAATTTGCTCAAATTGCTGAGAGAGAAGTCTGGCAACAAGAAGGCTGGAGTTGGCTTAACTATCCGAAAGCGGGACAAGTTTTTAAGCTTGAAGGCCCCGGAATTATCCCTTATCTTTACCGAGGATTACAGAGAATTCCGTCTCAACGCCTGCAATTATTGCTCGAAAGATGGGAAAATAAGGCGACAGGTGCTTGGGTACGCTTAGAATCTGTCAAGGACGGAGTCACAACAACTTATCAAGCAAAAGTCGAAATTAGTGGGCAAGTTAATACGGCACTTCATTCAGGAAAAGAAATTGCCCTGAGTCGAGTTAATCAGTATCGAGTTAGTGATTTCATCGAAATCTAGGGCCTGTCTGTAAAGCCATTGATGTCCATTGCTCCTAGGGAATTAGAGGTTTGCCTATTGCCTCTCTCGAAGAAAGTTGATACTTTCGTCTTGCTTACCAGGGCAAAAGGTAGACAGTTTAGTTTATTTGTTCTACAATACATTTATCCTAGTTAGCAGAGGTAATGATTATGTCAGTCAAACCAATTCCTGATGGTTATCATACTGTTACACCATATTTTATAGTACAAGGAGCAGTCACCCTAATCGATTTTCTCAAGCAGGCGTTTGCTGCCAAAGAAATTCGTCGTGCTGTACACCCAGAAGGCTACATCATGAATGCTGAGGTGAAAATTGGCAATTCGATGATTATGTTAAGCGAAGCAATGTGCGATGAATTTAAGCCAATGCCCGGTTTTATTTACCTATATGTTGAAAACACCGACGTAACTTACAAAAATGCGCTCAAAGCAGGTGGTATTTCAACGATGGAACCAAAGGACGAATTCTGGGGCGATCGCACGGCAAGTATCAAAGATCCAATGGGAAATCATTGGTGGATTGCAACTCATCAAGAAGATGTATTACCCGAAGAGTTAGAAAAACGTATCCAAACCCTCAGTACGGGACAAAAAGAGAAATAGGGATTGCCAAGGTAGACAGGGAAAGGGAGCAAAACGATTTAGAGCTTGGTTAAAAAATTTATGCTAATAATGGAAAAGAAGATGATTTTAATCAATTTGAAACTCAATTTGCCCGAATCATTTACTTTCCCTGATAAAAAAATGCTAAACAAAATTAACTCAATTGAAACGAATGTTCTTTTAATGATTCTCGCCAGTCTGTTTTTTAGCCTCACCGCGAATTCTCCAGTTCAGGCTGGAGAAACTAACATTACTCGCACAAGAACTGGTCGTTATGGTGGTAGTCGAGTCATTGAGCGTTCTGTTGAAGATGGTCAAATCAATTCAACAAGAACATCCACTGGTCGTTATGGTGGTAGTCGAGTCATTGAGCGTTCCGTTGAAGATGGTCAAGGAACTTCTAGCCGCACCATAACAAGCCCCTCCGGTGGTAGTAGAACAATTGAACACTCCCGATAACAACAACAATTACTGCGAACTAATCATTGAACGTTGGACATTGATAAATACTAAATGTAATGACTAGCACCCGCTTCTTTAACCTCTGACCAAACCCTGTGCAACGTGAGTTCGACAAAAATAATTTATAGACCACTCGACCTTTTTCAGCGGTGAGACCTATTCCAGAGGCGTGGGGGCGGAACCATTTCCGCCCATTGAATGCCGTGAGGTTTCCTTGGAATCAGCACGCTCACCAAGAAGAAGTCTCAAACAAGAGCAGGTCTTGCTCAAATCCTGATTCTCTCGTTGAAAAAGCGATGTCAGAACTGGGAGGTTCCCTCCCAGATTATCTGACATCAAGAAATCCTAACTCCGACCTCTGAACTCTGAACTCCTAACACCGAACTCACGTTGTGCAACGACCAGGTCAACTCCAACAAAAGCGAAGGCTGTAGTTGACGCACCAATTCTGTCCACCAAGAATTGAGTTGCTCTTCAGACACGTGGTTCCCAACAGCATCAAGAAGATTCTCTAAAAACTTTTCTGTTGTTATCAATACTGCTTGTATTGCCGCTTCTCCGATTTTTTGGTATTGTGTGTCTTCCAAGGGTGGCTGTTGTTTAAAAGGTTATTCGTAATTTTCCGTAAATAGCAAAAACCTCGGTAAATAACCGAGGTTCAGGTAGGAGAAAGTCAATGAACCAAACCCAATAGAAAGATGTTAAGCCGAGAAACGCATATATTTTGATATTTCAACTTTTTTCTGACTGAATTTAGTATTCCCAAACCCCTCTAAGGAATTAACATTCTGGTTTTCACTCTTCACATAAAACAAAAACCTTCACTTATCTTTTCTCCCTCAATTCTCTTCTTTCCCCTCATCTTGTACTTATACAGAGAAAGCTAACTCTTCAAACTTAGAATATCCGTGATTCTTGGGATGTCCGTACCCTCGTCTCCACAATATATTGAAGCTAACAAGAGGTTTGCTCAATGTTTAACATCACAATGATTCGCAACTACATTATTTTTTCTACTATCGTCATCTTGACGACTATCATCGTCACCGATACTTTTCATGCCTCATCCCAGAGTGGACAACAATATCGCCTCAAGAGCTTTCAACAAATTATCACTACCAGCCTCGTTTCTTATCTTCAAAAGCTTGGCCGTTAAACCACCAATCCTCTCTCGCTTGTTAGCCCGTGTTGTCAATGTATACGGGGCTTTTTTTGTGACAATATTCAAAGTATTATAATGTTTGTAACTTAGAGAACAGTGGTGCTACTATTAGTTTCATACCGAGATTTTATTGGTTATTATGCCCTCATTCAGCTCCAGCTACCCTCTGTTTTATGGTTGAGCGGCCCTATTTCATGATTAACCGCCTATTTACAGCCCTAGAGCGACCCACTGCAAAATCCATCACCCTCATCTACTTTTTACCGCCCTCTTGTGCACGATTGCTCGCCCTTTTCCA